>JBAWDI010000110.1:0-19312 GCA_049590695.1 Bryobacteraceae bacterium | reverse complement strand
AAGCGTCCCCATGAGTGGGGACGCTGCAGCCTGAGAGGCTGCGCCACTCACCTGGCCGGCAGGGAGATGGCATCCTCGAGGGAAATGTGGTTCGCCTCCAGGGTCAGCCCCAGGCCCTGATCGAGCGCGATTCGATTGTGGATGTAAGAGGCGGCCGCTGCCAGCGCGCTGGATTGAGCCGTTGCCAAATCGCGCCTCGCTGCGACCACAGTGGCGATGGTGGAGGCCCCCATCTGGAATCTCCTCTCTTCTCCCTGGAGTAGTTTCTCCACGACAGTTCTGTGTGCGACGGCCGCCTGATATTGGGCGCGCGCCTGCTGAAGAGCCATCACCTGGCTGGAAACCTCCACCGCAAGCTGATTGAAGGTTTTCTGCGCATTCAATTGGGTTTGCCGGTGTGTCAACTGGTCCATGGCATGATCCGCCTGGGCTTGAGTATTCTCCAGAGGGGCCGAGAAGCGCAGGCCCACGCGCTCATTGGGAAAGTTGCGGCGAAACACCTGTCCCAGGGCCGCGCCGGTGCCGCCCACAAAATACGGGTCCGGGCTGGCCCCCGGAACGGGTTGGCCGGTCTGACCGGCGTTGGTGCTGGCGGCGTAGACCTGCAAGCTGGGAAGCAGGCCGTTGGAGATGCTGGACGCCTCCATTTCCGCCAGCTCCGCCCTCAATTTGGCGTCGGCCACATCGGGCCTCCGGTTCATGGCGGTTGCCAGAAGCTCGCGCAACGGGGGCAGATCGTCGGTCTCGGGGACCTCTAGCGGATCGACCGCGATAATGTCCGCGGCGGCCAACGCGGGGTCGGCCTGCCCGTGCCAGCTCAGGGCGTCCTTGAGAGCGTTCTCCCGCTGCTCGGCGGCGTTCAGGGCCACCGCCAGCGCCTGTTCCTGAAGCGCCAGGGCCGATTTGGCGCGGATCTGGTCGACCGCCGGAATGGCTCCCGCGGCGATTTCCTTCCGCGTGGCCTCATCGAACTCCCGGGCGATGTCGCGGTTTCGCCGCTTGTATTTCACATCGTCGGACGCCACCGAAAGATCCCAGTACCGGTCGAGGACGTTGGCCACCACCGCCATCAGGCGCATCTGGAATCCGCGATCCGAACTGGCCGCGCGCCGTCTCGCCGCCCGGATAAAGCGGCCATTGACGCGTTCCCCAAAACCTTTCAGCAGATTGTGCCCAACCACCACCCCCAGGCTCGCCGAGGAAGTCGGATTCAAAACGTCGGTGGGCGCGGATTCATTCAGGTACGCCCCCGAGTACGTCATGCGCACCGTGCCGCCGCTCAACAGGCCCTGCGACATCTGGCCGTAGTAAGACCGGGTGGTGTAGACCAGTTCGTTGGTGCCGGCTTGCACAAGCTGGTCTTGAAAATACGTCTGGTGCCCCAAGACTGTGTAGGTAGTGAAAATCGGGTCGAGTTGCGGCGTAACGGGGCCGATTTGCTGGATGTTGGCGGCCCCGGCTTGCGCCGCCGCCCCACCGCCGCCACTCCGGCTGCCGGCCACGCCCTGCCCGGAGGCCAGCGTGACGGCGGCGCCGCTCCCGCTTTGGACGCCACGCAGCGCCCCACCCGATTCGAGGCGCTGCACATCCCATCCGGACGCCAGGATCCTGTACCGTTCCACCTCCAGGTCCAAGTTGTTTTCAATGGCGATGGCGATGGCATCCGGCGCCGTCAGATACAGGTTCCCGGCCCGAATCATCCCATGCAGGCGCGATGAATCGGACACCCGAAGCGGCGGCACGGTGTCCGCCCGATAGGACCGGATGAAGGGCATGCCGGCGGGTTTGACCGGGGCGATGGGCAAAAGTTGCTGCCCGTCGAGGCCGGAAATCAGCACGGCGCCGAGAAGAAAACCGGCCAGGAATTGTGGCAGGCGCGTGTTCCTCATTGGCGGCTCCTATTTCCCCCCTTGACGAGCATTGGGCAAGGCGGACTGGCGCTCGACCGTCCCCGAAGCGGCCTCGGACATAATGATGCCGTTCCTCTCCAGCGTGATGCCCAGCGCCTGCTCGAAGGCGATATGGGCGTGGGTGTAGTTCGCCATGGACTGCACCTCTTCGCTTTCCGCGTTTACCACGTCGCGCTGGGCTTGAATCACCAGCGCGTTGGAGGAGCTGCCAAGCTGGTATTTTCGCTGCTCCGCCGTCAGGGTTTCCTCGGCCAGCTCTCTGGTCTGGACGGCGGTTTGGTAGCGGACCTGCGCCTGCTGCAGGCCGATCACGGCGTTGCGGACGTCGACGCCCACCTGGTTGGCGCTCTTTTCGATCCCCAGTTGCAATTGCCGAAGCTGCAACTGGTCGGTTACGTAGTCGGCCTGCGCCGCGCGGTTGCGGAGCGCAAACGTCAGGGACACACCGGCGGAGTAGTCCGGAAAGTTGCGGCGGAGAAGTTGGCCCAAGGCCGTGCCGTAACCGCCGATATAAAACGGGTCGGGCGTGCCGTATTCATACCCTGTGTTGAGGGGATTGGGAACTCCGGCCTGCGCGTGATTGGTAAACGTGGCGAAGGCTGTCAACTGGGGTTTCAGCTCACTTCGATCTCCCTTGAGAACCAGGGCCTGACTGGCGATGTTGAGCCGGTTTTGCTGGAGGTCCGCGCGTTCGGCCAGCGCCTGTTTGACCAGCTCCCCGGTGGGAGGGAGGTTGAGCACCGGTGGCACTTCGATATGGTCGAGCGGAACGATGTGGACGTCCGCCAGCACGGGGTCTTCAATTCCGTGTTTGCTCAAGGCGTTTTCGAGGACGATTTCCTGTTGCAGAATGTTGGTCTGCGCCAGCAGCACATCCTGCTCGCGGGCTGGGATCTCGGCCTGGGCGCGGGTCGCTTCAATGGCCGCTTTGGCGCCAATAGCGACCTCCTTCCGGCTGTCCTCGTACAGCTTTCGGGCCGCCTCCAGCGCCTGCTGTTTGAGGCGCAGGTCCTCGTTGAAGGTCACCAGGTCCCAATACAGGTTCAGGACGGCGGCAACCGTGGTGATCACCTGAAACTTGAGTTGCAGATCGGACACCTTGACATTGTTTCCGGCGATGCGGATGTAGCGGCTGTTCACCGAGGAGCCGAAGCCCTGCAAGAGGTTCTGCGTCACGCTCACGCTCAAACTGCCGTAATCGATGGGGTTCAGCAGATTGCTGGGACTGTTGCTGTTGCTCCGCGAGGCGCCGTACGTGGCCGAAACACCGGTCCCCGGCAGGAACTGCTGGCTATAGGCGAGGCTGAACGATCGCGATCCCTCCACCAGGTAGTTGGTTTGGTCCACAATGATGTTGCTCTCCGGAGAGGTGTAGTGGCCCAGGCTGGCGGCGATCGAGAGAAAGGGATCTAGATTGGGGATAGCGGACCCGAACGACACCGTGATTCCCCCGCTCGAGCTGACGCCGGTGCCCGAGGAGAGGCTGGTGTTGCCCACGTTGATGCCGGCCAGGCTCACGCTCTGCGGGCCGGCGGCGATGGGAGTGCTGGGAACGCGCAGATTGCCGCCCACCTGCGCGCGGCGAAGGTCCTCGCGAAACAGCAGCGGGCCATACCGTTGGGTTTCGATATCGATGTTGTTCTCGAGCGCCAGCGCAATCGCGTCCTGCGCCGTCAGATAAAGGTTGCCGGCGCGAATCAGGGAAGCCAGGCGGCTGGAATTGGTTAGATTGATCGGGGGGACGATCCTCTGTCGATAGGGCCGCGTCAGAAAGCCCAGCGCCCGCGGCCGGGGAGGCAGCACGGCGATGTTCGACGTTTGGGCCAAGGCGTGGCAGGCAACCAGCGCCAGGGAAAACCAGCGGTAGGGGCACACGCGCCGGAGGGAGCAATCCGAGGGCCGATCCGGCTTATACCACGGCAACGGCGTGTCGTCGAAAGCGGCGTCGCCGGTGTCCCTTTTTGAGACGCGGCCGTCCGAGTTCGAACACTGGTAGGGTATGCTTTAGCTTGCCCATTGCCCGCTTGCGGGCGATTTCTTCACGGCTTCTTTGGCAACCGCCGCCCGTCCCGCCGCGTCTCAGTCCCTTACCCCCACGGAGGGAACCACGGTTCGAAAGCTCGCCATTCTGGAGCCGGTCCTGGTCTACGCCATGATCCTGGCGTACATCTGGGACTGGCGCTTTAGCCACGGCGGCGCGTGGGTAGCCATCCTCGGGCTGATGCTGCTCTCGCACGTGGTCCGCCGGGAAAGCGCCTATGGCCTGGGCTTCCGCACGTGCAACATGGGCGAGTGCTGGCGGGATGTCGCGCCCGCGCTGGCAGCCCTGTCGTTGCTCATGCTGGCGTCGGGCATCCTGCTGCATACCATGCGGCCCATCGGGGTCGGGACCGCGGTGGCCTCATTGGCCGCGTACTTGCCGTGGGGAGTGTTCCAGCAGTACGCCCTCAACGGCTATTTTCTGAACCGGCTCGATGCGGTGCTGGGCCGCCGGGCGGCGTTCCTGGTTGCGGCGGCTCTTTTCTGCGGCGTTCACGCCCCCAACTGGTTTCTGATGGTGGTGGCCTTTCCCGCGGGGTACTGCTCGACGCTGATCTACCGGCGGTACCGGAATCTTTACATTCTGGGGCTGGCGCACGCCACCGTGGGTTTTCTGCTCTTCCTGGTGGTTCCGGATTCCGTCAGCCACCATCTCAAAGTCGGGCCGGGCTATTCGAGCTTCACCGGCTCCAGGGTTACCTGCGCGGAGGCGCCCGGGGCCAGTTCGACTTCCTTGAACCGGTTGCGCGCACGCCAAACCCTGCCGACCGCCCCCTGTGTGGCATCCACCGAATCCCCACTGGCGGCGACATAATACTTACCCGGCGAAAGCGTGGTGGAAGTATACTGCCCATACTGGTTCGTCTGGCCGGAGACCAGTCTGGCCGCGAGTTCCGCCTCGGAACCAATCACAGCGGGCAGGATCAGAACGCGCGCATCCGGCACCGGGTTGCCGTCCTTATCCCCGACCTGCGCGGTGAGCGTCGAGCCATCGTGACCCACCACCACCCGCATACCGGCCCCCGGCATGGCGCTGCCCAGCCGCAGCGGCTCGTACTGCACGCTTCGGCCTCCAAAGGTGACGTCTTTGATGTAAAGACCCGGGCCGTTCACCGTGGCCCGCACCACGTAGTCGTCGATGAGCAGCCCGGAAAACGAAAAGGCGCCGGGGATGTCCACGCGGGCGCTGTCATTCTCGCCCATGTAATGGGTGCGCAATAGCGGCTGAAGGTAAACAGAGACTCTCGTCGTCACCGGTGTTTCGGGAGACACGCCGTCCCAGGCGACTTCACCTTCGACCGCAAGCCCGGGAGATGCGGAGAGCTTGAGGCCCCGGATGTCCCGGTCCGACACGGCGATGGCCGCCAACCCGTAAGCCGGCGGCTGCTGGTTCGGATCGCCCGGCCTCTGAATGGCCGTAAGCCGATAATTGCCCGGATAGAGATCGCAGATGCGGAAGGCGCCGTCGCGCCCGGTTGTGCCGCCTGGCGGCACGCTGAACACTCCGCCGCTGCTCGAAACGCCGCTCGAAGGCTGTTGCGGTTCGATCTGAAAATCCAGCGCGGCGGGACCGCTCGACCCCTCCAGGGTTCCCTCGATGCAGTACGACTGCGACTTCTTCACTTCGATATCCACACCCTCGCGGCGCTCGCCGGGCCGCAGCACTATGGGCATGGCGCCATCCAGTGAGGCCGAATTCGGATACCAGGTGCGCATCGGCACCCGCTTCCGCAGCTTCGGATTCAGCGGCACATCCGAATGCGGCGGCAGTCTCCGCTCGCGCTTCTCCGCCAGGATGAGGTAGGGTCGCCCGGCCTGCACCCGCTCCACCGTGTACTCTCCGCGGTCGTTGGTCTGGGCGCCCGATTGGAGAAAGGACCCCAGCGACCCCAGGAAGTACTCCCTGGAAACCAGAGAAACGGTCATGCCGGGCACGGGATCTTTGTTCTCGTCGACGACTTTTCCGGTGATGGCGCCGTCCACCGTGATGTTGAAATCGAGGCCATCGAGATCGTGACCCGACAACACGATGTTCTTCGTCGTCTGAGAGCCGAATCGCTGCGCGTTGCGCGCGTCGATGCGGTACTCCCCCGCGGGCAGATCGCTCAACTTATAGCGCCCCTGCTGGTCCGTGGTTGAACTCACCCCGCGGGTCTTGGCGTTCGTCAGGATCATGTTGCCAACCCAGGTCGCATTCACTTGAGTAGAAACGGTGTAGTCCCGCAACGGCTGTCCGGTAACCGCGTCCTTCACCACGCCGCTGACCGACGAAGTCGCGACGGCGGCCTGGTTAGCGGGTGTCTGCGCCATCGCCACAGCGGCCATAACGATTACAAGAACAGCCCTCTCAAACCACCATTGTGGGGCGGGCCCCCTGGCCCGCGGCCGACCCCCTGGTCGGTCTGCTCCGATGCGGGAAGAGCCGGACCAGGGGGTCCGGCTCGGACGGGGGCGTCCGCCCCACAGTTGAAGCGCCTTCATGGGCGGCCTCCTTTCGCATCGGCCGACAGCTCGACAACAGTTGGCGCGCCGCTGGGGACATCCACCTCAACCGTGTGCGAGGCGTCCGCCCCGGCCCGGCGAGCGGCCATCCGATAACGTCCCGGACGCAGTCCCTCAAATGCAAACCGCCCATCCTGGCTGGGAAAGGCGAGTTGCGCCTGCGCGCCATCGGTGCTGCCGGCCTCGAGCAGCGTCACCGCGAAATCCGTGGCTGGCGCGGACTCGCTCTGGAGCAGCCCGCGTATCGATCCCGCCGCGGCCAGCTCCACGGCGACGGGCTTGGACACGTCCCCGCTCAAGTCCACTACCGGTTGGTTCACCTGGTAACAGCCGCTGGCCAGACCACTCGTGATGACCCGAAAACGGCCGGGCGCAAGGTTGCGAATGGTCTGTTCCTTGCCGAAAGCGACCTGGGCATTTGGCATAAACATCACCGCCCAAGGCTCCAGCGAAGTCAGCAAAGCGGTAACGGTTTGAGGGCAGCCTGGCGGTAGCGTGTCCGAGCCTTGCGCGCGCAGCACCAACGTCAACGGCCGGCCTGGGCTCAAAGGGACGTTGATGCCCTCTACATTCTGCGCGATCACTTGCACCCGCGTGCGGCCGAACAGCGGCTCGTCGCGGCCCATGGTGGAGTCGAACGCCCCGTAGCCGCCGGTCGGACCAGCCACAAACAGATCGTAGGTGCCCGCGGGAACTTTCTCGAAACGGAACGTGCCGTCCTCTTCCGTCAGGGTTTGGGCGATGGGCAGCGCCGGCTGTTCCGGCAGTCCCAACGCCACTTGAAACTGCCCTTTGCCGGCGGGCCGTTCGATCTTGCCGCCCACGGCATACGACTGGCGCGGCTCGACGGTGAAATTGATGTTGCCGTAATCCTCACCGCCCGAGACGGTGAAGATGCGCGGATGCGCGTTGTCGGGGTAGAGCTGCATGCCCGAACCCTCGTTCAGCCCCGAATACCACAGCCCGATGGCGTATTGTCCGGGCGGCAGATCGTATACGCGGTAATGACCGCCGTCTTCGACCGGAGTTTGCCGGAAGGACCGAAGCTCCTCCGTTCCCGGCGCACCAGCCAGCACCGCGAGGCGGGCGCTGCCGATGGTCCGCCCGCCGGGAGCCAGAATGCGCCCGGGGACGGGGCGCCCCGCCATATCCGTCACGCTGCCGTCAATCGCGCCATACCGCACCAATCGCAGCAGCAGCCCCGTCGCGGGGGCGCGAAGCTTGAACGTGGTGGTGATGTAGTTGGGCTTCGAGAGATCGATGGTGTAGTCGCCGGGCGGCAATTCGGTGGCGCGAAAGCGTCCCTGGCGATCGGTTTCGAGATCGGCGGCCAGCTCGCGCATTCCCTGCTGGTGGAAGCGCAACTCCACCGATACCAGCGGGCTGCCCGAGGAATCCTCGATCACTTGCCCCGCCAACTCGTTGGTCTGCGGCTGCGTCGCGGCCTGCGCCACTGGCGCCAGCTTTGGCAACATGCGCGCCGGCAGCGCGGCCAGCGATCGCGCGAGCGGCTTGGGGAACGCCACCAGGGCCGGCGATCTCCCTGCCACCCACGCCACCGTGGCGACTACCGCGAGAGTGGCGCTCAGCCGCGCTTTGAGCAGCCGCGTCCCGGTGTGGCGGGTTATATCGAGCAGCATCTCGACCCTCCGCGCCAGGTGCGAACGGTCTTCGGCCGCGGCCGCCGCCACCAGCGAAGTGCTCAGCCCGCCGCTCAACTCCACAATCCGCGTGAGGCAGGTGGCGTACGATCGCGGACGGCCGGTGGCTGCAATCACCAGGTCGTCGCAGGCGATCTCGCGCTCCAGGTCGATTTGGCGGGTGATCCATCGCACCACGGGATGCAGCGCAAACAGCGCCTCCAGAGCGCGCTCCGCCAGCAGCGCCCAATCGTCGCCGCGCCCCATGTGCGCCGCTTCGTGCAGACCGAGCTGCTCCAGCTCATCGTCCCGCAACTGCTCGAGCAGCGCGGCCGGAATCAGAATGGAGGGACGCCGCGGGCCGACGGCCACGGGGACGGCGATCTCCGCCGAGATGGCCAGCCGGATTCCTCGCCTCGACGCACCGCAGAGAGCCGCCCATTGGGCGGCCCGCGCGCGTAGAGGCGCGGATACATCGGCTGCCCGCGCGCACACGCGGTTGAGGAGTACCCAGCTTGCGGCCAGCCGGGCCAGCAGAATGAGACTCATCGCCAGCCAGGCGCGGAAGACCCACGCGGGCCAACTGGCGCCGCTGATCCGTATGGGGAAGGATGGCCGCGCCATCGGAGCTTCGCGGATGGGCGCCTGCCAAGCCTGTGGCGGCGGTGCGACTGCAACCGCGCGCCGCCGCACAGGCGGAAGCTGAGCAGGGCGTGCGATCTGTGCGGGCGGAGGCGCTTCCGGCAGCCGGGGCTGGGCAACCCGCGCGGTGTTTGATGAACTGACGTGCTGGACCGGCTGAAGCGGAAGGTACGCCACGGGCAGCGCGATCACGATGGCCAGCACCACCCACCAAAGGACGTAACGCGTCGCCGCATTCAGCACGCGCCGCGGCACCGCCCGCGAGCCAAACCAGACCGCGGCAACGATCGGGGCGCCCAACAACGCCCCGTTCACCACGGCCGCAAGGACCACATTCATGACTCTTCCTCCGCGATGCGCTTTCGCAAACGCTCCAACTCTTCCGGCGCGATCTTGCGCCTCTCCACGAGTTTCAGCATAAGGAGTTCGGGCGAGCCTCCAAAGAAACGGCGCAACAGATGTGTGACGGCCTTGTCGCTCTCTTGCTCACGCGCCACCACCGGCCGGTATACGAACGCCCGCCCTTCCTTGTGGTGCTTAAGGTAACCCTTCCGTTCGAGAATTCGCAGGGTGGTGAGGACCGTGGAGTAGGCCAGGGGAATATCGCGCGGCAGGCTTGCCAGGACATCGGAGACAGTGGCCGAGCCTTTGCTCCACAGCGCGTCCATCACTCGCAACTCTGCGTCCGTGAGACCGGACGATTTCTTTCTCGCCACGGGCTGCCTCCAACTGTTAAAGAATTAATAGTTCGATACTACGGCTACGACCGGCATTTTGTCAACCGTTTTTTTGTCTCGCCTGCAACAAACTCGTCATCGTACCGAGACATTCGTCAGCCATGCTAGGCCATATGCGCCCTTATGCATGCGACAACCAGGAACAAATCTGCAGGTGCGATCTGTGCACGCGTCGAGTCCGAACCGTCCTCACCGAATCTCCCGACGACTCCCCGCCGGATGACGGTGCTTGCGGGGAGGACATGGATTGGGTGACAGTCGGGCTTCCGAACCGGCGGCCCGAGCGGCTGGTGCCGCGAAGATGAAGCAACCGCGCCCTGTCTCATTGCCCTTGCGCTATCAATCGCGTAGGAGAGGGCTCGTAGTCGCGGCGGGCACCGGCCTGACCGTCGCTATCGGACGCCACACGGCCATTTTTGTTGGGCAGCACCCGTTGGCGGCCGGATCGCAGGTGGAGCTATTCATCGACTGGCCCGCCAAACTAATGGAGCGGACGCCGCTCCAGATATACATGATGGGCACCATTTACGGATCGGAGGGCAGATCCACCCTTGTGGCCGTCATGCGCTACGTATTCAAGATCAAGCCCCAGTCGCGTCTGGTGCCGCGATTTCATCACTCCTTCACAGGGCCGTAACCGTGCCCGTGCGAATCTCAGACCGTGCACACCGCCGCGCCGCAGATCCCGTTGTCCGTGCCACCGTTTCTCCCTCGGACGCTGAGCTCCTGGGCGGAGCCGCTGACACCCGCCTTGCATAAGCTCCTCATTCCAACCGAGGTGATTGACAGTTTCGAGAAGGCCCGGCAAAGTGGAACCGGGGCGCCGTTCGCGGAGCGCCTGCTCGAATCGCTCCGCATCCGCCTCCGGGTGGACGCGGGCGACCTCGAGCGAATTCCGGCTCGGGGCCCGGCCATCATCGTCGCCAACCATCCGTACGGGATCAAGGAGCTTTCCGTCACCGATCCGCAGTGGAAAACCAGTGCCGCCGGGCTGGCATTGCACACCCGCTGCGCCGTGGTCCCGGCGTTTTTCGAAGGCGCCAACAGCATTCCCTTCCAGCTTGCGGGAATCTTGCACCCCGGCCTGCGAACCATGGCGCTGGCCCGGGAGTTTGGCGGAATGCGGGGCCGGACCGTCCGCCTGCGGCTCGGCTCGCCCATTCGTTACGGCATGTTGGCGGGATACCGGAATGCCGAACAGGCCACCGCCTACCTGCGATCGCGAACATACTTTCTATCGAATCGATCCGAGCCCGCGCCCCTCTCGCCATTCTCCTCGCCGCGGGTCCGGACGATCGCACCGCCGGGAGCAGCGCGGCTACTATCGGGGGAAGTAGCTGCCCTCCCGGCGGAATGCGAGCTGGCGGGCGACAGAAATTACTCCGTGTACCTCGCACGCGCTTCGCGAATTCCCCGAATGCTGGCGGAAATCGGCCGTTGCCGCGAGTTGGCTTTCCGCAAGGTGGGGGAAGGTACGGGAAAGCACGCCGACCTTGATCGGTTCGACGAGTACTATGAACATCTCTTCCTCTGGAACAAGACGGATAGCCGCCTCGCCGGCGCCTACCGCCTGGCGGCGACCAGCGACGTGCTGCCGCGTTTCGGAATCTCCGGCCTCTACACCAGCACCCTGTTCTGCTTTCATCCGCATTTCTTCGAGCGCATCGGTTCCGCCATCGAACTGGGGCGGTCTTTCGTGGCGCCGGAGTACCAAAAGAACTACGCCGCGCTGTTGCTTCTTTGGAAAGGAATCACCCGAGTGGTCCAGAGAAGGCCCGAGGCGCCGGTGCTGTTCGGCGCCGCCAGCATCAGCCCGGAATACCGCGCGGCGTCGCGCAGCCTGATGGCCGCGTACCTTTCCGATCGGGCTTCGCACGAACTGGCGCGGCTGGTGGCCCCGCGAAGAAAACTCCGCGATCGCGCACCGCGAAACCAACAGATCAAGCGATTCGCCGCGGTGGCGGCCGATATCGAGGACTTGTCGCTTTCCATCGCGGACATTGAAGACGACGGCAACGGGGTCCCGGTGCTCATCCGTCAATACCTGAAAGCCGGCGGCCGCGTGCTCGGATTCAGCGTGGATCCGGATTTCTCGGACACCCTGGACGCACTGATCCTCGCCGACCTGCGCCACGCTCCGCGTGCGTTGCTGGAGCGCTGCATGGGACGCCCGGAAGCACAGGCATTTCTTGGCCAAAACATTTCCTCACTGAAATGTTTTGCAGAAACAGCACGCATTTGAGATCGTACTGTAACCACATCCGCCCTAAGCTGCGGATTATGGACCACTCAAGAGTGTCGCTGTTCTGGGACGAACCAGGCGCGGTCGGCGGATTTACCACGGCGGTCTGCCTGCACGGCCACACCATGCATTCCGAGGAATGTCTGTCGTTCCTGCCGCGATACCTGTACAATGTTCCCGGCATTTCGCAGATCGTCCGCGGATACCAGCGCGGTCCGCGGCCGGCCGTCGATTTCTCGCGGGCCTACTGGACGCCGCCGCTGACGCCCGCTTCCGCCGTGCGCCTGGAGCGGCGGCAGATCGCGAATCTGGGCTTGAGCCCGCTCGTCTCGCTGACCGACCACGACAATATCGACGCCAGCCTGGCGCTTCAGGACGATCCAATTTCGGTCGAATGGACCGTGCCGTACGAGCGATCCATCCTGCACCTCGGGATTCACAACCTGCCCCCCCACTCTGCGCGTTCGTGGATGTCCTTGATGGCCGCTCATACCGCGGCGCCGATCGAATGCCGGCTACCGGTGATTCTGGGCGAGATGGGCCGGATTCCGGGCGTCCTGATCGTTCTCAACCACCCGTTCTGGCTGGAAGAAGGCGTGGAGAAGGCCGATCACAAGCGTGCGCTCGATCGGTTTCTGCGGGAGTGCAATCGCCTCGTCCACGCCTTCGAGCTGAACGGGACGCGGCGCTGGAGCGAGAACCGGGCGGTTGTGGAGCTGGCGCGGGAATGGTCGCGGCCAGTCATTTCCGGCGGCGACCGGCACGCGTGCGAACCCGCGGCCTGCCTCAACCTGACCAACGCCACGTCGTTCGCCGAATTTGCCGGCGAGGTCCGTTCCGGCCACAGCGCGGTGCTGTTCATGCCGCACTACCGGAGGTCCCTGCCGGTCCGCATATTGGAATCCGTCTGGGACGTACTTCGGCGCTACCCCGAGTATCCCGGCCGCGAGCGATGGACCGACCGCATCTTCTACCGCGCCGCGGATGGCGTTGCCACGCCGCTTTCGATCCTCTGGAAACACCGCATGCCTTGGGTCGTTAGGGAGGTGCTGACGTGAGAGAGATTGCCTCGAAGGTGGCGGCCGCCACCGAAGGACTCTCGCCGCACAAGATCGCCCTGATCGTCGCGGTCGGTCTGGTGCTCGGCGCCTTTCCCGTCTACGGCTGTCCCACTATTCTGTGCGGCCTGGCCGCCATCGCGCTCCGGCTGAACCTGCCGGCGCTTCAGTTAGTGAGTCAGATCTCGACCCCCGTGCAGATCGCGCTACTGCTCCCGTTCGCGCGAACGGGATCGTGGATCTTCGGATCCCGCGCCGGATTCGGCGGCGCCGTCTTCAGCGCCGTGGCCGGCTGGGTCTGCATCTCGATTCCCATGGGAGTGCTTCTCTATTTCACGCTGGGATACGTGCTGCAGCGAAGCGCTCCTCGCTGACGAGAATGCGTTCCAGCAGGTCCGGGATCTCGTAGACCGCGGAGGTGCGAATTGCGGTGGCACGCCGCCGGAATCGGGCGTAGTTCTCAGGCGTCAGCAACGTCCGGACGGCATCGCCAATCTCGGAGGAGAAGTTCCGGATCACCACTCCGACGCCCTGTTCCTCGATCCATTCCGCGTTATAGCGCTCATGCGCCATGGTCCAGGCGTTGCGCTCTACGATGACCGGCAGCCGTTTGGCCAGCGCTTCGCTGATCGAGCCCGGCCCTGGTTTGCCGATGAAGAAATCGGCCAGATCCATGAAAGACTGGACTTCCCGCGTGAACCCCACGACCAACATGGGAATCCGCTTTTCCATGGCCCGTAACTCGCGGGCGACTGGCTCGTTCTTGCCGCAGAGCAGAATGAGCTGAACCCCGCTATCGGGGCGGTTCAGCGCTTTGGCAATTCTCAGCATCTCGCTGGATCCTTCGCCGCCGAAGAGCACCAGCCCGGTGGGCCGATCGGGATCGAGGCCCAGCCGCATTCGTTCGCCGTGACGATCACCCACCCCCGGCGCGTAAAACTTCGGATTGAGGATCATGCCGGAGGTCCGCAGCACGCGCTGTTCGGGAATTCCGAGCTGCCGCGCTTGCGCGGCCGCGCGGTTCGACCCGCAGATGACGTATTGCTCCTGTCGCTCGATCCAGAAGTGCGGGTAATCGGCAATGTCCGTGAGCACGGTCACAAACGGGCTGTGCGGCCACGCGCGGTCCAGCGCCGTCTTGAGCGCGCGATTGTAATGCGGAATCAGCGACACCACCAGGTCGGGCCGGTATTGCGCCCAATGGCGTTCCAGCACCCGGACCTGCGAGCCGTGGGACAGCCGGATGAGCAAGTGCATCAGCGGAATGGTCTGCGCCGTGCCCAGCGTCCAGCCGCGCCGGAGCATGATGTTGTAGACGTCCTGAAAGGGGATGCCCGTGCACTTCCGGACGAAGTCGATGGAATTCAGCAGGTCCTGTATGGAGAACATCTCCACCTGCCAGGGACGCCGCTGTTCCCGGATGACGTCACACAAAGCGGTGGCCGCGGCCCGGTGCCCTCCGCCGGCATCGATATAGATGAGAGCGATCTTACGGCCTTCCACCACCTTTCAGAATCACGCCATAACGATTTCAGGAGAATGACGGATCAGTGAATTTTCGCAACGTGGGGCGGACGCCCACGTCCGCGCCGGACCCCCTGGTCCGGCTCTTCCCGCGCCCGAGCAGGCCGGTCAAGGCGCCGTACGCCCAATTTCTTAAACGCCACGCGCACCGTGCGGTTTCCATCCGTGAGCTATGAACTGCTCACCGGATCATTTTGGGCGAATCTGCTCACTGGCCGGCGCACCCAACTGATGAAACAGCCACTCGGCCAGCGCAACCTGGGCGGCGTTTCCGCGCAACGCGATAACTCTACGGGTGGCGTAAGGGCACGTCCGCTGAATATCCGCCGTCGTGCGAATCAGGTTGGTCATGTCCAGAAGGTCCTCCGGCGTATAGTCCTGGGTGAAGAAGAACAGCCGCACCGCATCGCCGCCGCCGCTTGGCGCAGGGTGCTCGTACGCGTCCGTTGTATTGGCTTGTGGAGTGCCAGCCTTATCCAGCTCGCCAATCAGCCACTCGGCCAGCGCAACCTGGGCGGGGGTTCCGCGCAACGCGATGGCTCCTCGGGCGGTGTAAGGGAATATCCGCTGAATATCCGCCGTCGTGCGAATCAGGTTGATGATTTCTTGAGTGTTCTGCCGCGTCTCGCCGTGGGTGAGGTGAAACACCCGCACCGCGTCAACGCCTCCGCCTGGCTCGGGATACTCATACGCAGTCGTTTTTGCGGTCTGTGGATCGACGGGCATATCCACCTGGCTAAACAGCCATTCAGCCAGCGCAATCTGGGCGGGGGCCCCGCGCAACGCGATGGCTCTTCGGGCGGGGTAAGGGATTATCCGCTGAATATCCGCCGTCGCGCGGATCAGGTTGACGATTTCTTGAGTGTCCGTCGGCGTCTCGTCGTGGGTGAGGTAGAACACTCGTACCGCGTCGGCGCCTCCGTCCGGCGCCTTGCCTTCGTACGCGGCCTTGTTCTGGGTCTGGGTAGAGGTGGGGCCTTGCCCGGACGCCACGGCGGCGGCCAGGGCGGCAATTGCGAATCCAATGGTCTTTGTGCGCACGGCACTCCTTTCCTGCCGAAGCTCTTTCAGTAGGCCTGACGCCGCTGGTCGAAAGAACGTGCAGCGCATTATTCTCCCGAGCGGCTCCCAGGGCAGTTGGCGCCTCACTTCCTGGCCGCCTTGAGCGCCGCTTCAACGGTCGCCAGCGGCAGCAGCAGGGAAAGCGGAGCATCCAGCAGCGGTAGAGCGCCGTAGCTCGCATACCATGCCGCGACCCTCGCGTTCTTGGCATCGATGAGCATCGCCACGCCCCCCACTTCCGCGGACGCCAGTAGACATCTCTTACCCGTCGCGAGCAGTAGCTGCCCACCAAGCCCTTGCCCTTGTACTTTGAGATCCACCGCCAGGCGTGCCAACCGGAATGCCGGCACGTCATGGCGCGCCAGCCCGCGCCGGACAAGCTCCGGCGTGCGGGCATAGGCAATCGAGGCGGGACTCAGGCTATGCCGTTTCGCCGCAGTCGAAGGCCTTCCGGTCATGGTGTTTGGCGATCGGCTCCTCGTGCCGGGCCGTAATGTTCATTTCCGCTTGGGCAGCGACTTCGCCGCGGCAAGCAGCTTCGCGTTCGGCTTGGGCGGGTTCTTTAGCAGGGCCAAAACGCGCAGGCTGTCTCGCTCGGAGAGTTCCAGATATCCCGCTTCCTCAGTCACTGCCCTGGACATATTCAAATAGTCCACGATTCCCGCCCCGCCACCGGCGCACGGGCGGGTTGCCAACCCGCCGCAGATTGCCAATCTGCCCCACAGCGTCCCACGCCAGCACAGGGAGTCCCATTAGCGGACAGTCGAATCCGGCCGCTATCCCTTTTATCTGCTGAAACGTCATAATGTTAAGTCAGGCGGGGATTGGCAGGCGCCGTGCCCGATCATCCCCGGACATCGAAATGGACATACCGCGCAAAGACGCTGGCAGGAAGCGACTGATCCGCCGGATCCTGATGGGAGTGGTGGTGCTGGCGGCCATTCCCGCGATTACCATCGGGCTCTCGCGCTTGAAGCCGGCGGCGCCGGGCATCGACCGGTCCACGGTCTGGATCGACACGGTGAAGCGCGGTCCCATCGTGCTGGAGGTGCGCGGCCTGGGCACGCTGGTGCCCGAGGAGACCATGCTCATCCCCGCCACCACCGACGGCCGGGTGCAGCGCATCCTGATCTACCCCGGCACGCCGGTCAAGGCCAATTCGGTGGTGATGATTCTGACCAGCCCGGAGCTGGAGACGCAGTTGCTGGACGCCGAATACAACCTCAAGGCCGCCGAGGCGGATTACGCCAACCTGAAGGTCACGCTGGAGAAGGCCAAGCTCGATATGCAGTCCACGGTGGCGCAGGTGGGAGCCGACTTCAAGACCTCCAAGCTCCAGGCGGACCGCGACCAGGCACTGGCCAAAGAGGGCCTGTTCTCGGAAGTGGATGCCAAAATCTCGGCGGTGAAGGCGCAGGAACTGGGTGGCCGGGTGGAACTCGAGCAGCAGCGCCTGGCCATCAACGGCAACGCGGAAGAGGCGCAACTGGCGGCCCAGCAAGTGAAAGTGGAGCAGCTTCGCGGGCAGTACAACCTGAAGAAGAGCCAGGTGGACCAGTTGAAGGTGCGGGCCGGCTTCGACGGCATGCTGCAACAACTTCCCACGCCGGTCGAGGTGGGCCAGAAGGTCACGGCCGGCACGCCGCTGGGGAAAGTGGCGCAGCCCTCCAAGCTGAAGGCCGAGCTGAAAATCGCCGAAACACAAGTCAAGGATATCGCCTATGGGCAGCCCGCCGTCATCGACACACGGCTGGCCGGAGGCGGGTCGAACGGGCTCATCGAGGGCCGTGTATCGCGCATCGATCCTTCCATTTTGAACGGCACGGTGACGGTGGATGTGGCTCTGAAGGGCACGCTTCCCTCCGGCGCCCGTCCGGATCTGAGCGTGGACGGCACCATCCAACTGGCCAAGCTCGACGACGTGGTGTATGTCGGGCGGCCGGTATTCGGGCAGCAGGACAGCACCGTGCAGCTCTTCAAGCTCGAACCGGACGGCAAGTATGCCGACAAAGTGAAGGTGCAGCTTGGCCGCAGCTCCGTCAATACGATCGAGATCAAGGATGGCCTGAAGGTTGGCGACCAGGTGATTCTCTCCGACATGTCGCAGTACGATAATTACGACCGGATTCGTTTGAACTAAGTTCTCGCGGTTTTCGTAGAAGGGGTAAATGACGATGGATAACGGCTCGCAACCGCTGATTCGGCTGGAGAAGGTGAGCAAGGTTTTTGTAACCGACGAGGTGGAAACGCACGCGCTGTCGGGCGTCCACATCGATGTCGCGAAAGGAGAGTACCTGTCGATCGCGGGGCCTTCCGGCTGCGGCAAATCGACGCTGCTCGCCATCCTGGGGTTATTGGACACGCCCACCGACGGCACCTACTACCTGAATGGCAAGCCGGTGACGGGGCTGAAGCTCTCCGAGCGTGCGCGCATCCGCAACCGCGAGATCGGCTTTATTTTCCAGGCCTTCAACCTCATCGGCGACCTCACCGTTTATGAAAACGTGGAGCTGCCGCTGACCTACCGCGGCATGCCGTCGGCCGAGCGCAAGCAGCGCGTGCAAGAGGCGCTCGAGCGCGTGGGGATGTCGCACCGTATGAAGCATTACCCGTCGCAGCTTTCCGGCGGCCAGCAACAGCGCGTGGCCGTGGCGCGCGCCCTCAGCGGCGATCCGTTGATCCTGCTGGCGGACGAGCCCACCGGAAACCTGGATTCGGCTAATGGCGAAGCGGTCATGAACCTGTTGCGGGAGCTGCACCAGGGCGGGGCGACCATCTGCATGGTGACGCACGATCCGCGCTACTCGGAGTTTGCCGACCGGACCATCCATCTGTTCGACGGGCGGATAGTCGAGGAGAGCGTGGAGGCGCCCAGGAGTTGAACGCCGGTTAGTACTGCGGAGATCCCCGCTTTCTGCTAACCTGACAGGCCATGACATCGCTCGGCCGGGATCTGCGCCACGGGGCGCGCCTGCTATGGAAGGCCCCGGGATTCAGTGCCGTCGCCCTGGCGGCCCTGGCGCTCGGCATGGGCGCAACCAGCGCCATCTTCAGCGTGGTGGATGCGGTGCTGCTGAAGCCCCTGCCGTTTCGCGATCCGCAACGCCTGCTGGTAATTTGGGAAAGCAACCCCGCACAGAACCTGAAGGAGATGTTCGTCTCACCCAACGATTTTCTGGAGTGGCGGAGCCAGAGCCGCGCGCTGGAGGTGCTGGCCGCCGTGGAGGACGTCCACGTCAACCTGAATGGGGGACCCAACGGCTACATCGAGCCGGAAGAACTGCGCGCGGAGCGCGTTTCCTCAAGCCTGTTTCCGCTGCTGGGAGTGCAGCCGGTGGTGGGGCGCGCGTTCTCATTCGAGGAAGACCAGCCCGGCCGCGCGGATTACGCGCTGCTCAGCCACTCGCTGTGGCAGCGGCGCTTCGGCGGGGACCGTTCCATTGCGGGGAAGGCCATCCGCTTGCGCGATCGCAGCTACACGGTAGTGGGCGTGCTGCCGGCCGGTTTTTCGGTGCTGGATCCCGCCGTGGATGTCTGGATCCCGTTGGGGCTCGACCCCCAAGACGCTCGCACCGTGGGGAGTCACTTCCTGATCGTGATTGCGCGGCTGAAACCGGGAGTTGGGCTCGACCGGGCTCGAACCGAAATGGACATGATCGGGAGCCGCCTGGAGCAGGCCAATCCGGCGCGGGACCAAGTCTGGCGCCCATCGCTGATTCCGCTTCGGGAGCAACTGGTGGGCAACGTGCGGCCGGCGCTGCTGGTATTGCTGGCGGCGGTCGGGTTTCTGCTGGCCATGGCCTGCGTGAATGTGGCCAACCTGCTGCTGGCGCGAGGCGCCGCGCGGCAAAAGGAGATCGCCATCCGCACCGCGCTGGGCGCGGGCCGCGGCCGCATTGTGGCGCAACTGCTTTCCGAGAGCGTGCTGCTGGCGCTGGCGGGCGGAGCGCTGGGC
>JBAWDI010000109.1:0-2059 GCA_049590695.1 Bryobacteraceae bacterium | reverse complement strand
TCACTCCCGACTTGCTGACCAAGCTTACCCTGACGGTGAGGGGGAAGCAGATCGGCGGCCAGTACTTTTTGCAGGAGTACAAGCTGGCGGGTGGACACGCGGCGGGCCAGTACGCCAACGGCCACATCGCCGCCGTCGAAAACACAACTGGCGCCGGCAAGACGCTCTTAATCGGCACCTTTCCCGGCGGGGCCTACTTTCGCGGCCACGCGCCCGCCACGCGCGAGTTTTTCGCGGGTCTGCTGGACTGGGCGGGCGTTCAACAGCAGGTGCAGTCGAGCGACCCGGAAGTGAAAGCCCGGCTGCACAGGGGCGTGGGCGGCACGTATCTCTGGGTGGTCAATCCCACGCGCACGGCGCGGAACGTTAAGATTTCACTGCCTGCCGCGTTCCAACGGGCAGTGGAACTGTGGCAGGAATCCAGCCGTCCGACGGTCGGCGGCAACACGGTGGCTGTTACCGTCGAGGATCGGAACGCTGCTGTGATCCGGCTGGAATAGGCCCCATCAGCGCGCGCACCTCCGCCTCCGTCAGCGGGCGCCACTTCCCGATCTGCAGGTCGCCGATGCGGACGGGCCCGATGGCTACGCGCACCAGTTTGAGGACCTTGCTTCCCACGGCATCGAGCATTCGCCGCACCTGGCGGTTGCGCCCCTCGGTGATGGTCATCTCCAGAAACGTGTGCTTGCCCCTCTCCCGCAGGCGCTTCACTTCCGCTGGCCGCGTGGGTCCGTCGCTGAGTTCGACTCCCCGCCGCAACCGGTCGATCTGCTCGTCGCTGAGCAGCGTCGCGGCCTTCAACTGGTAAGTTTTCGGCGACCTGTGTTGGGGATTGGCGATGCGCTCCGCGAAATCCGTGTCGTTGGTCATCAGCAGCAGGCCGCTGGTGTCCAGGTCCAGGCGTCCCACTGGAGAAAGCCACGTTCCCACATCGGCGGTCAGATCGTAGACCGTGGGGCGGCGTTCCGGGTCCCGCCGGGTGGTCAGGTACCCCTTCGGTTTGTAAAGCAAGATATAGGCCTTAGCGGCGGACCGGAGGGCCTTGCCATCCACCGCGATGCGGTCCCGCTGGGGGTCTACCCAGTGGTCCGGGTTGCGAATGGTCGTTCCGTTCACAACCACCCGGCCCTCGCCAATCCACCCGCGCGCGACCGTGCGCGAGCCTAATCCTGCCTTGGAAAGCACTCTTTCCAAAGTCTTTAGCGATCGTGTTTCGACCGGTCTTCGTTTTTGCCGCATTGTCCAAAAAGGCTGTACGTAACAGTACCGATGTTACAATATGCAATGGGGTAAGCACCACGGGGACAGTTCTAATTCGGGGCGCGCGCCAACTGCTCACTTTGCGCGGCCCCAAGGAACCCCGCCGCCGGGCGGCCCTCGCCGATCTTGGCATTATCCAAGACGGCTCGCTGCTGATTCGCGATGGCATCGTGGAAGAGGTGGGGACAAGCCGCCGCGTCGAGAATCTGGCGAGTGCGCGCGATGCCCTGGAAATCAACGCCGCCGGGCGCGTGGTGATGCCGGGCTTCGTCGACTGCCACACGCACCTCGCTTTTCCGCCGTTGGGCGGGTCCGATGGGGACGATCTCAGCGCTGCGCGGCTGGTTCGTTCCAGCACCCACCAAAGGCTGGAGGCGCGCGCACGCTCGTATGTCGAAGCCATGGCGCGGCACGGCACCACCACCGTGGAAGCCAAGACCGGCTGCGGCGCCGATGAGAGCGCCGAAATCAAGATACTTCGTGTGCTGTCGGCCTTGAAACGCGATCCGCTGGACGTCGTCACCACCTTCCTGCTTCATCTGCCGCGCGATGAGGGAGGTGAAGAGGCGCGCAGGCAAGCCATGGAATCGGTCTCAACGGAGTTGCTGGAGAAAATTCGCCGGCGCCGGCTGGCGCGCTTCGCCGACCTCGTGTGGGATAGCGATGGCGTCTCCGCGGAGGACTTCGCGCGCTATCTGGAACGCGCTCGCGGTCTGGGCTTCGCTTGCAAGATCCATGCGGACGAGGGGTCTCCCGCCGCCGCCATCGCCACGGCCGTCGAGCACCTGGTGGTGAGCAT
>JBAWDI010000108.1:0-3293 GCA_049590695.1 Bryobacteraceae bacterium | reverse complement strand
GCGCTGCTGCGGCGGCACTCCGCCCGGCTGCCGCGCAAGGCTCGCCGGGAGTGCGAGGACCTGATTGAGATTGGCGCTAGTGGGCCCCCACCTCCACTGCCCGCGAAACCCTCCCCATGGACGGTGTACGACATCTGCGCCGGCAAGGCTCTTTGGGCAGACAAGGAAGAAGAAGAGGAAGATTTCGCGCTACCACCAGAGCCGGTCCAACGGAGGCACACGCCCGGCCGCAACGACCCATGCTGGTGCGGTAGCGGCAAGAAGTACAAAAAATGCCATCTGGATGCCGATGAGAAGTCCCAGAGTGAGCCGCCGGCCATAAGCGGAGAGTACCAGGGGTTGCGCAACCGGCTAGGCAAATTCCTCATGGAAACAGCCTCAAGACGCGACACCCGTCAGGCCCAGACGGAGTTTTTCGGCGGCCCGGCCGAGGATGACCAAACGCCCACCCTGATCGACTGGATGATGCATGACTGGGTTCCGCCGCGTCTCGGCCACACCATCATCCGTGAGTACTTGCTCAAGCACGGCGCCGGTCTTCGGCCGCTGGAGCGCGAGTTGGTCGAAGCCTGGTCGCACAGCTTTGTCGGACTGTACGAGGTGCGGGAGGTCAAAGCCGGAAGCGGCATCGAAGTGAAGGACCTGGTCACTGGCGATGTCTTGTTCGTACACGACGTGAAAACGTCGAACAAGCTGGTGCGCTGGGACGGCTTGCTGGCGCGCGTGGTCCCAGGCGAACGCGGCCACGAGTTCAGCGGTGTGGGCATCAGCGTTCCACGCAACCACCTTGAGCCACTGCGCGCTTGGATGGAGGAGGACCGGCTCCGGACCGGGATGCCCTGGCCCGAGTACCTGAAGCGCAACTTGCCGCGCATCCGCCGCCAGCCGGAGGAACTCCACGCGGAATGGATCGAATCGCTTCAGTTGTCCAATACCGATGGCGAGGAACTGCTGTTCTCCAAAGCCGTGTACCGGGTGGTGGACCACGCGGCGCTCATCGCGGTTCTTCAAAGCTGCCCTGAGATTTGCGAAGACGACGAGGGGAAGCACTACACCTGGTTGCGAGGTCCGGCCGAGAAGGAAGGACGCACGGTACTGGGCAGCATGCGGGTCGAGGGCGCGGAGATGGTGTTCGAATCCAACTCGAAAAAGCGCCACGAGCGAGGAAAGCGGATGCTCGCCGAACTTGCCGGCCCGGCATTGCGCCACCTGCGCGATGAGTTCACCACGCAGCGGGAGATGAAGCGCCGGGCGGCTAATGAGCCTCGCGCCGCCGAACCAGTGAGAGACGAAATCCCCCCCGAGGTGCGCCACAAACTGATTACGGAGTACATGGAGCAGCATACCGCCAAGTGGCCCGATATGGCGATTCCCGCGCTCGACGGGAAAACTCCGCGCCAGGCCGTGAAGACCGCCGCCGGCCGGCTCAAGGTCGCGGCCCTTCTGCGGGACTTTGAGAACCTTGAGGGGCACAAACGCCAGACCGGCGAACCGTATTGCGATGTAGCCCGCATCCGTGCCGAACTGGGTTTCAAGGAATAATCACGAAGACTTGCCGCGGCGGAAACGCGCGCGCGCGGCCGGCGTCATCTTCTCGGTCGCGTACTGGAAGATCAGCCGCGGCGCACGGTCCTTCCACTCGAGCAGAAATGCCTCCACCGGCTGGGGAGCCTGTTTCCACGCTTCGCGCAGAAACCAACCTGCGCCCTGGTGGACTACGCGCTCGTGGTCCATCATGAGCGGACGGAGGAAATCCAACAGCGGCGGGATGTCCGGTCGCGTCTTGAGCAGGCCGAGCATGGCCACCGGTATGGCCCTTCGCTGGTACTTGAACTCCGATTCGCGCCAGCCGGCCAGCACGGCGAGATCGATGCGGCGGCTCTCGAGCAGTGGCGCGATCAGTTCCCCGCAGAGAACGTCGGTATGCGCCCAGTTCCGGATTCCCGCCTCGAACCATTTGGCCAGCTTGCCGACGGACGCGGCATCGAGCTCGTCGCGCCGCGTCTTGAGGAAGCGAATGGCCAGGGCGCCCTCTTCGTACTTCCCGCTCTGGAACAGCAACTCGCCGGCTTTCAGAAAACCGCGCAGCCCCAAGCCGGCATAGCTTTCCAGCCACTCTTGCTGCTTCTCGTTCCAGATGGGATGGTCCTTGTCGAGCAGGCCCCACGCGTCGTAGCCTTCACGGAAGTAGCGGGCCCACTTGCCAGCCTGCTTGGGGTCCTGATGCGCCACGCAGTAGGACCGTATCTCAGATGCCAGATCTTCCGGCTTCTTCTTCATTGGCTCTCAACAAAACATAGCAAGGATACAAATTGGATACACGCATGGACACCGCCCGGACCCGCCAGTTTCCAAGCAGGCCTCCGGCAGACTATGATAAACCGAGTGGGTGTCAATGACAGCTTGCTGAGCGAGATTGTGCGGCGCGTGTTGAGTGTCGCGCGCCCGGACAGAATTATCCTGTTCGGCTCCGCAGCTACCGGTGAGATGACGAAGGACAGCGACATCGATCTGCTCATCGTCGCTCCGACCCCTGAGAACCGGCATGAAGAGCGGCTCAGGATCGCAGATGCCATCGGGGACATCGAGTATCCGGTGGACGTGATCATCATCGCCTCGGAACGGTTCGAGGCCACCAAGGACATCATCGGCGGGATCGCCTATCCGGCGCACAAATACGGCAGGGTTCTCTATGAGGCCGCCTGACGAAGAGATTCGCCGGCTGGTTGCCGAATGGATCAAGAAGGCGGATCTCGACTTCAGCACCACCGTCCGGCTTTCGGCGGAACCCGAATTTCGGGACATCGTCGTCTTCCACGCCCAGCAGGCCGTCGAGAAGTACTTGAAGGCGCTTCTGACCCGGCACCAGACGGAGTTCCCGAAGACGCACGTCATTCGGCGCCTGCTCCTTCTGTTACAGCCAGTTGAACCAGCGCTCGCCGATGCTCTTGAAGATGCAAACTGGCTGAGCCCGTTCGGCGTTGATATTCGTTACCCCGCCGATTTCCCTGAGACCCTGCCGGGGGACGAGGCCCGCGCACTGGAATTAGCGCGGCGCGTGAAGAACGCAGTCATGGCGGCGCTCGAGGCGTATCTTGCCGGAGCGTGACAAGGCAGATCTGCTGTTCATGCCACGCGGCGACCCGTCTCTCTGGTGTCGTATCCGCACAGCGCTTCCAATTCGTGGCGGAAGGCGGCTTGCGTCAGAATGTCGAGCAGCCGCTCGACGGCGCCGAGTGCCAGGTGCTCCTGGCGAAGGACCATGTCGTACCGTTCGCTGGTGAGGGGCACAA
>JBAWDI010000107.1:0-7293 GCA_049590695.1 Bryobacteraceae bacterium | reverse complement strand
GTTATGGAGCGCCCGCGCACTGGCGGCCTGCTGGGATGAGGTGTGGATGTGGGGACGCCTTTACGCCGGCAGCACGTTCGTGGCGGATCCCCTGGGCAACGGAATCGTCCGGACGCTCGACTGGCTGGGGTTTCATGCGGCGTTGGTGGTAGCCGGCATAGCCCTCCTGTCCCGTCGCGAAGTTTCGCTGCGATGGATCGGCTGGATTGCGATTTCGCTCGCCGGCGTGGCCGCTGGATTGCGTTTCTTTCCGCGTTACTACTTTCAGCTTCTGCCGGTCCTGGTGCTGATAGCCGCGCGCGGCTTCACCCTTTTGGGACGCAAGCGCGCCCTGGCCGCCGCGCTGTTGCTGCTCATCCCGCTGGTGCGATTCGGCCCGTCGTACCTCACTGCCCTGACCGGCGCCGAGTGGCGCGACACCGCCATGGACCGCGACAGCCGCGCCGCCGCCGCGCTCACCCGCCAACTGGCCAAGCCCGGCGACACGCTTTTCGTCTGGGGCTATCGCCCTGAGATCTACGTCTACACCCAGTTGCCGGCAGCCACCATGTTTCTCGATTCGCAGCCGCTGACGGGCGTGCCCGCCGACCGGCACCTCACCCAATCCGAGCCGCTGGAAACCGAAGCCGCGCGCGCGCGCCGATTCCAGTTGGCGCGTGCGCGACCCACATTCGTGGTGGATGGCCTCAGCTCCTACAACCCGCGCCTGGCCATCGCGAATTACCCCGAGCTGCGCCAGTGGTTCGCGCAGTACCGTGAGGTGGCCCGCACCCGCCAGACGGTCATCTACCGTTTCGGCTGTTTCGCCGCGTGTCCTTGATATGATGTTCATTCAAATGAAAGTTCCACTGTTGGACTTGCGGCGTCAGAACCTGCCGATGGAAGCCGAGTTGCTCGATGCTTTCCGCCGCGTCCTGACATCCGGTCAGTTCATTCTGGGGCCGGAGGTGGAACAATTCGAGAGCGAGGCGGCCGCGGTGGCCGGAGCGCGCTTCGGCATCGGCATGTCTTCGGGGACGGATGCCATCCTGGTGGCGCTAATGGCGCTGGGGATCGGTCCCGGCGACGAGGTCATCTGCCCGTCGTTCACCTTCTTCGCCACGGCCGGGTGCATCGCCCGCGTGGGCGCCAGGCCGGTGTTCGCGGATTCGTGCCCGGAGTGCTTCAACATCGACCCCGCCGGCATCGAGCCGCTCATCACCACTCGCACCAAGGCCATCATCCCCGTGCATCTGTTCGGCCAGGCCGCGGACATGGACCCGGTCCTCGAGATTGCCCGGCGGCACGGGCTGGCGGTGATTGAAGACGCCGCGCAAGCCTTCGGCGCGGTTTATCGCGGCCGGCCCGTTGGCTCGCTCGGCGACTGTGGAACCATCAGCTTCTTCCCCACCAAGAACCTGGGCGCGCTGGGCGATGCGGGCCTCGTGGTCACCAATGACGAGGCCCTGGCGGAGAAGGCGCGCTTGCTGCGGAATCACGGCGCCAGCCGCCGCTACTTCCACAGCCTAGTGGGCGGCAACTTCCGCCTGGATGCCGTGCAGGCGGCGCTGCTCCGCGTCAAACTGCCGCACCTGGCGGAATATACCGCCCAGCGGCAGCGCCATTTCGCCGAATACAATCGCGCCTTGGCCGGTCACCAGGGGGTTGTTGTGCCGGTCACTCATCCCGACCGCACGCACATCGCCAACCAGTACACCCTGCGGGTGCGCCGCGGTGGCCGCGATGCGTTGCGCCGCTTCCTTCAGGAGCGCGGCATCGCGTCGGAAATCTATTACCCGGTGCCGTTGCACGCGCAGGAGTGCTTCCGCGCCTTTGGTCCTCACCCCGCATTGCCGCTAGCGGAAGCGCTGGCCGGTGAAGTGGTCAGCCTCCCCGTATTCCCCGAGATGACCCCCGAGGAGCGCGGCGCAGTGCTGGCGGCAATCACGGATTTCCTATCTTCAACTCCCTCACCCGGTCCCTGAGTTGCGCCGCCTTCCCGCATCTTTTCGTAGGGCGCCAGCCACCGTTGGCAGAATAGGAAGCGGCATGGCATCCTCGGCAGCCATTGACGCAATGGTTCGAACGATTGTCGAGCACATTAGTCCGGAGAAGGTGATCCTTTTCGGCTCGCACGCCCGTGGGAATCCGCGCCCGGACAGCGATGTCGATCTGATGGTCGTGGTCCAGGAACCAGGAAACCGGCGCGCGAAGGCCGCCGAGATTCACAGACTGCTGGCCGGCTCTGGCGTCGCAAAAGATGTCGTCGTAGTGAGCTCGGAAGAGGCCGACGCCCTCGTCGGCCTCTTCGGGCGAAGCACGGGCCCGCCCCACGAATTCGGCAGCATTACAGTTCCTAGCGGTCTGCGGCGCACCGTGGAGCAGGCGTTTCGCCTGCCATGCCGGTATTCCTACCTGCATTCCCCGAAGAACGTCGGCACGGACGCCGACGTGGCAACCTGAAAGGTCGCTCCACGGATCGAGCGCGGGCGCATTTCTTGCGTCGCACCACACTGGGCTTATTTAAGTGGCATTGGGCGGAAGCGCCTGCCCCACAAAAGCGCACGCCCTTGTGGGGCCAAGGGGGGACAGATGCTTCCGTCTGTCGGCCCGGCAGTCCCGCGCACTACCCCTCCCTCATCTTCAACCCCTTCACCCGGTCCCTGAGTTGCGCCGCCTTCTCGAACTCGAATTGCCGCGCCGCCTCTCTCATCCTCGAACGTGCTGGCGAGGATCGATGCGGTGTGGGAGTTCCAGGGCAGCCCTTCGTGATCTCCGGCGGTTTTCCCTACATTCCCCAAAGGTCGCCCGTGTTGACTGACTTTCCTTGCAGTTTCAGGTAGTAGAATAGCTGCCCTTTGTGTTGCTTCAGATGCTCGACCATCTGGAGAAGGCGATGCCCCAGAATTACCGCGGTCGGATCCCAAGGGGCCGGCGCTGGTTTGTGTGCCAACTCTTCCTCGCTACACGCCGCCAGCATCTCAAGCGCCACCTGCCGGTCTTCGCCCAACAACCGCTTCGCCTCGGCAACGCTCCCAATCGTTGGCAGTTTCTCCGCCGGCGGCAACTGCTCTTCAGGCGTGAGTTCGCTCACCTCTTTGCCTTCAGGCATTCCCCAGTCGCCCGTGACGAAGCCCCGGAAACACACGCCGCAGGACAACGTGATGTGCATGAGAAGTTGGCCCGTGGTCATCCAGTTGTGACCCGTGGCAGGTTTCCATTGAAGATCGTCATCGTGCACCAGCGCGAGCAATCGCTCCGTGACCGCGTACGTGGAATTGATCTCCGCTTCCAGCAGTGCTTTCCAGTTCATAATGGCTCCTTTCACCCCTCCCCCATTTTCAACCCCTTCACCCGGTCCCGCAACTGCGCCGCCTTCTCGAACTCGAATTTCCGCGCCGCCTCCCGCATCCGCTCTTCCAACTCGCCGATGAACCGCTGGCGCTGCTCCGGCGTCAGCCCCTCGACATCCTCGTCCGCCTCCAGCGGCACCGTCACGTAATCGCCTTCCGCCACCGCCACCAGGCTCATGTCGATCGGCTTGACGATCGATTGCGGCACAATGCCGTTGCGCTCGTTGTATTCCACCTGCACCCGCCGCCGCCGCCCGGTCTCCTCCAGCGCCTTCTTCATGGAATCGGTCATCACGTCGGCGTATAGAACCGCGTGTCCCTCCACGTGCCGCGCCGCGCGCCCGATGGTCTGAATCAGCGACCCCGCCGACCGCAGGAAGCCTTCCTTATCCGCGTCCAGAATGGCCACCAGCGAGACTTCCGGCAGATCCAGCCCCTCGCGCAGCAGGTTGATCCCGATCAGCACGTCGAATTCGCCGCGCCGCAAATCGCGCAGAATCCGTATGCGCTCGAGCGTGTCTATTTCCGAATGCAGATACCGGCAGCGCACCCCGACTTCGGAGTAATACTCCGCCAGGTCCTCCGACATGCGCTTGGTGAGCGTGGTCACCAGCACCCGCTGGCCGGCGTCCACGCGCTTGCGGATCTCGCCCAGCAAGTCGTCCACCTGCCCCTTCACCGGCCGGATCTCGACGCTCGGGTCCACCAGCCCGGTGGGCCGTATGATCTGCTCCACCACCACGCCCGCCGATTTCGTCAGCTCGTACGGCCCCGGCGTCGCCGAAACGTAGACCAATTGGTTGACGCGGTGCTCGAACTCCTCGAACGTGAGAGGACGGTTGTCCAGCGCGCTCGGCAGCCGGAATCCGTGCGATACCAGCGTCTCCTTGCGCGACCGGTCGCCGTGGTACATCCCGTGCAGTTGCGGAACCGTCTGGTGGCTTTCGTCGAGGAACATCACCGCATCGTGCGGCAGGTAATCCAGCAGCGTCGGCGGCGCTTCGCCCGGCAGCCGCCCCGAAAAATGGCGTGAGTAGTTTTCGATTCCGTGGCAGTAGCCGATCTCTTTCATCATCTCCAGGTCGAACATGGTGCGCTGGTAGAGCCGCTGCGCTTCGATGTGCTTCCCCTGCTTTTCCAGTTCCTTATGCCACCAATCCAACTCCACGCGGATGCTCTCCATGGCCTTGAGCTTGGTCTCCTCCGACATCACGTAGTGCGTCTTGGGATAGATGGGCAGCCGCTGGTAGGTCTGCTTAACCTGCCCCAGCAGCGGGTCGATCTGCGACAGGCTCTCGATTTCGTCGCCCCACAGCTCGATGCGATACGCGTAGTCGTCGTACGTCGGATAGACCTCGATCACGTCGCCGCGCACGCGAAACGCGCCGCGCCGGAAATCGATATCGTTCCTCTCGTACAGAATTTCCACCAGCTTGGAAACGATCTGGTTGCGCGAAATCTTCTGCCCCTTCTCGAGAATCAACAACATGCCGTAGTAGGCTTCCGGCGACCCCAGCCCGTAGATGCAGCTCACGCTGGCCACAATCACGCAGTCCCGCCGCTCGAACAGCGACTTGGTGGCCGAGAGCCGCAGCTTGTCCAGCTCATCGTTGATGGTGGCTTCTTTTTCGATGTAGACGTCGCTCGCGGGAATGTACGCTTCCGGCTGGTAGTAATCGTAGTAGCTCACGAAATACTCCACCGCGTTATCCGGGAAGTACGACTTGAATTCGTGGTAGAGCTGCGCCGCCAGCGTCTTGTTGTGCGCCAGCACCAGGGCCGGCCGCCCGATGGCCTCCATCACCTTGGCCATGGTGAACGTTTTGCCGGACCCCGTCACGCCCAGCAACACCTGGTGCTGCTCGCCATCGCGTATGCCGCGCGTCAACTCTGCGATGGCCGTCTCCTGATCGCCCCGCGGCCGGTAATTCACCACCAACCGGAACCCCATTCCTTCAGAGTGGCATAAGCTATCCTGAAAAGGCAGTGCCGTTCAACCCGTCCTCCATGTCGCGGGTGCTGGTGCGCGCCACCAACTGGCTTGGCGACGCGGTGATGTCGCTGCCCGCCATCCGCGCCGTCCGCCAGGTTTTTCCGCACGCCCATATCGCCATCGCCGCGCGTCCCTGGGTGGCCGATCTCTACGCCCGCGAAACGTCCATCGACCGCGTCATCCCCTACACCGGCTCCCGGCGCGCATTCGCGGCCCGGCTCCGGGAAGAGCGTTTCGATGGCGCCATCCTGCTGCAAAACGCCTTCGACGCCGCGCTCATCGCGTGGATGGCCCGCATCCCCGAGCGCATCGGCTACAATCGCGACGCCCGCGGCCTGTTGCTCACGCGCGCCATCCCCGTCCCCGAGCCCGGCGACATCCCCCGCCACGAGCGTTTCTATTACCTGGAACTTCTACGCCGGGCCGGTCTGATTGAGCGCTTTCCCCCCACCGATGCCATCCGTCTCGAGGGCATCGAAGCCGCGCGCGAATCCGGTGCGCGCCACCTGGCTGAGCTGGGCATGGCCGGCCCCGTCATCGGAATCAGCCCCGGCGCGGCTTACGGCAATGCCAAGCGCTGGCTCCCCGATCGCTTCGCGAGTAGCGTCGGACACATAGGGCACCCCCTTGCCACCGCCGTCCTGGTTTTCGGCTCCGCATCCGAGCGCCCGCTCTGTGAAGAGGTCGCCGCCGCCCTGAGCCGCTATGGCATCCAGGTGCGCAACTTGGCCGGGGAGACCACGCTCCGCGAATTCATCGACCTCGCCGCCGCCTGCCGCCTCTTCCTCACCAACGATTCCGGCGCCATGCACGTGGCCTCCGCCCTCGCCGTCCCTACGGTAGCCATTTTCGGCGCCACCGACGATGCCACCACCGGTCCCACCGGCCCGCTGGCGCGCGTGGTTCGCGAACATGCCGAATGCAGCCCCTGCCTGCTCCGCGATTGCCCCATCGATCACCGTTGCATGACCCGCGTCACGGCCGAGAAAGTAACCGCCGTGGCGCTTGAATTATGGGAGAAAACCGCCCACACGTGGACACACGAAGCAAAATCCTGAGCGTCGCCGCCGCGCTCGAACTCCGGCCGCCCGTCGCCCTTGTCACGGGGTACTTCGACGTGCTCCGCGTCGGCGATGCTCGCGAGCTTGCCCGGGTGCGCCACCATCCCCTTCTGGTAGTAGTTCTGCCCGTCGCCGACGAGATTCTCCCGCCGCTGGCCCGCGCCGAGATGGTGGCCGCATTGCGCGTGGTAGACTACGTGGTGATTGCGAATTACGGCGGCCTGGACAGGCTCGTTGAGGCCCTCAAACCCGTGGAATACACGCGCATGGAAGGGGAACATGCGGTCCGCCGCGACCGCTGGCACCAGCAGTTGATGGAGCATGTTGACCGCCGCCAAATCAACTAGCAGCCGCATCCTGGTTGTGCGGCTCGGCGCCATGGGCGACATCGTTCACGCCTTGCCCGCCGCGGCCTCACTCAAACGGAGTTATCCCGGCTCGCGCCTCACCTGGGTGGTCGAACCGAAATGGGCGCCGCTGCTCGAAGACAACCCGTTCATCGACCGCCTCGTGTTGCTGCGCCGCGATACCGTTGCGGGCCTTCGCGAAAGCTGGCGCGCCCTGCGCGCGGAGCGCTACGATTTCGCGGTCGATTTCCAAGGTCTCATCAAGTCCGCGCTGGCAGCCTTTGCAGCGCACCCCGGCCGCATCTTCGGCTTCCATCGCAGCCAGCTTCGCGAGCGCGCCGCCGCGCTCTTCTACTCCAACAAGACGGTCAGCGGCGCCGCGCACGTGGTGGATAAGAACCTCGACCTGGCCGCTGCCGCCGGCGCTTCCACTCTGTTGCGGACGTTCCCGCTGCCGCCGGGCCGTCCCGAAGGCGCGCTCCCTCCCGGCGATTTCGTGCTCGCTTCGCCCCTGGCCGGCTGGCGCGCCAAGCAGTGGCCCATCGAACACTACCAGGCGC
>JBAWDI010000106.1:0-4571 GCA_049590695.1 Bryobacteraceae bacterium | reverse complement strand
GTGTGCCGCCACCCCGAAGTGGACTACGTGGACGTGTGCACGTTCCCGGATTTCCGCATGGAACCCATCGAAATCTGCGCCCAAACCGGGAAGCACGTGCAAGTGCAGAAGCCCATCTCGACCAACCTTGAGACCGCCCGCCGGATGATCGAAACGGCCAGGCAGGGCGGCATTCTGCTGGGCGTGGTTAGCCAGCACCGGTTCGACGACGCCAGCCTGTTCCTCTCGAAAGCGATCGCGGCCGGCCGCCTGGGCAAACTGCTCCAGTGCGACTGTTACGTGAAGTGGTACCGCTCGGCCGAATACTATTCGCGGCCCATCAAGGGGAGTTGGAAGACCGAAGGCGGCGGCGCCCTGATCAACCAGGCCATCCACCAGATCGATATTCTGCGCTGGCTGGCCGGCCCCGTGGCGGAAGTGTTCGGCGAGTGGCAATTGGGCGCGCTGCACAAGATTGAATCCGAGGACGTGGTCAACGCCGTGCTGCGCTATTCGAGCGGCGCCACCGGCGTGATTCAGGCATCGACGGCGCTCTGGCCGGGATACCCCGAACGGACCGAGTTCCACGGCACGAAAGGCACGGCCATCGTCACCGGCGACAAGCTCACCGCTTGGGACGTCGCCGGCGATTCAGGCGAGCCGGCGCCGGTCGCGAAGGCCGTGGCCTCGGGCGCGTCGGACCCCATGGCGATTTCGCTCGAGCCCTTCGAGCGCCAGTTCCTGGATTTCGGCGACGCCATCGCCAAGGGCCGCCAGCCGCTGGTTTCGGGCGAAGAAGGCTACCAGGCGCTGGAAGTGGTGGAGGCCGTGTACCGCTCCTGCCGGACGGGGGGGAAGGTGGTGCTGTAGCCGAGGGGCGCGGCTCAACGTCCCTGTTCCACCCGGAAGCTGTAGCCCCCTACCAGCTCCGTCGTCCCATCCGCAGCCGCATGGCTCAACCGCACTGTATACTGGCCCTTGCGCAATCGGCTGGACGGGAGACTCACGAAGACGGCGCGCCTGCCTGGTCCGACGGTTTGCGCCTCGAGTCCGTTGAGTTGGTCTACCCTCACGCCTTCGGCGGTCTGGATCGCAGCACTCAGCCTTTCGATCTGGCCGTCTTCGAGATCGAGTTGGAGGCGGATGGTGTATTCACCCGCGGGAATGACCACGCGATTCTCTTCGCCGCCGCTCCGTTCCAACGGCGCCAGGACGAAAGCCAGGATCGGCACGGCGCGCTGGGGCGCCGGACTCTTCACCGCGGGCTGCGGATGGGGTACGGCTGCCTGCCAGCCGGGCGTGCTGGCGCGCTTGGCATACTGGAAGTAGATGAGCGGCCCAACCAGCATCGCCACCGCCGCTGCCGCCAGCGCCATCCGCGCTGCTGGTGTCCGAACCAGAAGGAAACCCTGGAGGGCCTCCCACCAAGCGTGCCGCGGAGATGCGCTGGCTTCCCGCGCAGCCAGCCTGCGTAACGCAACGGCAAACTCCACCTTCCGCCGCTGCTCGGGAGAATTCTCAGCCCGGCGAGCGAGGCGCTCCCGCTCGTCCGGAGGCAATTGCCCCCGGACGTAGGAGTCGATCATCTGGTCTTCGAGCATCAGCAGGCGCTCGTGGAGCTTGTCGTCGGCGAAATACATCTCCTCCACGCGATCTCGCTCCGCCTCGGCCAGCTCTCGACGAAGATATCGACTCAATAGGTCGTCGCTCTCAGATTCCGTTTGCACGTAGCCCTCAACTCTTCAGTGAACGATCTGCGATTCCGTTACCGGTCCTCCGTGGTTTCATTCAACTTCCTGGCTACACAATCTTCCAGCCGGCGCCTGATGCGGTAGGCGCGGACCCGCAAGGCGGTGGGGGCGATCCCCATGGTTGAGGCAATTCGCCGTTTGTCTTCAATCTTTTGGCCTTTTTCGTGCAAGTAATAGTTTAGGATCAGAGCACGCTCGGTCCGCGGGAGCAAGTCCATGCAGCCATCGAGGAGCTGCAACTGCCGCTCCCCACCCCCCGGCGGAGGCGCGGGCGGCGGCGGTCCCGGCGGTTCCCTCCTGTGAGCCTCCGACGCCACCCGGCGCGCGAAGGCCAGGACGTATGGGATCACCTCTTGGATTTCCTCCTCGCCCTGCTTCCGGACGACGCGATCGATGGTCTCATCGGTCAGGTCTTCGGCCTCCGGACAGTCGCGGAATCGAAAAAAGGTGATCAGTTTGCGGCGAAGCGCCTCGTATTGCTTCCCGGCCTCTTCCCGGTCGGGGTCCAGGCGGGCGAGGAACCGGTCAAACGGTTCCTGGGTCAGAACGAATTGGGCTTTCCGGCTCACCCCTGGCCAAGATTATATATTGGATCGACGGATCCCGGCATCCTGTTTCGTCGCCACCTCCGCCGGCGCGTCCCCGGCCTGCGCGCTGGCGCACGAGCCGGCGCAACGGCCGGCATCCACGCATGAAAAGGTTGCATCCTGAGGCGCCAGAGATTCAGGTCTTATAATCTGAGTATCAGGTGAGGATACGATGCCAGAAACTACAACAGTTCTCGGCGGAATGCTAATGGTCCTCTCGCTGGTCTCCGCCGGATCCGCCCAGACCAGCAGCATGATCGGGAGCTTGGAACCGGGCAAACCTGTCGAAAGGGATCTGGCCGGCGGCCAGACTCACGAGTATCGCATCGAACTCCCGGCCGGCCAGTACTTCCACGTGGTGGTGGACCAGCGAGGCATCGACGTGGTGGTGGCGCTGTTGGGGCCCAATGGCAACCAGATTCTCGAGGTGGACGCTCCCAACGGGGCATGGGGTCCGGAGTCTCTTGCAGTGATTGTGGATACTGCCGGCACTTACCGGGTGGCGGTTCGGTCGCTCGAAAAGAACGTGCCCGCGGGGAAATACGAAATCCGCGTTGCGGAACTGCGGACGGCGACGGAGCAGGACCGCCAGCTTATTCGGGCGCAAGCCGCTGTGGCGGAAGGCAAGGCGCTGCTGCAAAAGCCCAGTGCCGCTTCGCTCAAGCGCGCACTGGAGAAAGGCGGAGAGGCGCTGGCTCAATTCAGGGCCGCGGGCGATGAGTCCGGACAGGTTGGCGCTCTGGATCTGCTGGCCACGGCGAACTGGATGTCGGGCAACGCCAAGGAAGCACTGGAACAAATGGAGCAGTTGGTGGCCCTGCTGAGAAAACTGGACAGGCCGGCGGATCTGGCTGGCGCGCTGAACAATCTCACCGTCCTGTATTCCACCCTGGGCGTGCCGGAACGGGCGCTGGACACTTCCCGCGAGGCCCTCGATCTGGTCCGAAAGTTGCACAACAGAAGCGGCGAGGCCTTCGTGCTTGGCAACATCGGGATTATCTATTTCGCCCTCGGCGAGTACGAGAAGGCGCTTGAGTACCATGAACAGGCATTGCCGCTGGATAAGGAGCTCAACCCGGCCGCCTATCCCACCACGCTGGGCAATCTCGGTTCTGTCTACTCCGCGCTCGGAGACCACCAGAAGGCTGTGGAGTACCTTGAGCAGGCGCTTGCCATCCACCACCAGACGAAGGACCGCAACGAGGCGGGCGACTTGAACTCGCTCGGCTTGCAGTACACGGAAACCGGCCGGAAGGAGAAGGCGCTGGATTGCCTGCAGCGGGCGTTGGCGATGGCGCAGGCAACCGGGGCGCGGGACACCGAGACGTCCACCCTTCACAACCTCGGCCTGTACTACTCCCGTCAGGGGGACCATGCCAAGGCCCTGGAATATTACTCGAAGGCGCTCGCCAACGAAAGGCAGATCGGAGCGCGCGACGGCGAAGCGACAACCCTGAACTCACTTGGGATCGAGTCCATGGACCTCCGCGACTTCAAAAGCGCAGCCGAGCGATTCGACGAAGGATTGAAGCTTGCCCGCACCCTGGGGGACCGGCGAATAGAGGAGAGGCTCCTCTACAACTTAGGCCATCTCGCGCTCCGTCAAGACGATCTTCCACAAGCGCGCACTCAGTTCGAAGCGGCGCTGGCGGTGGCCGAGGGGCTGCGCTCCGAAGTGGCACGCCAGGAACTGCGAGCGTCTTTCTTTTCCACCGTTCAGGACGCGTTCAAGTCGTACATCTGGACGTTGATGGCGCTCGACAAAGCGCGGCCGAACGAAGGGTTCGACGCCTTGGCTCTGGAGGCCGCCGAGCGTGGACGCGCCCGCAGCCTCCTGGAAATGCTTCGAGAATCCCGCGTGGATATCCGGCGGGGGGTAGACGGCTCGCTGCGGGAACGGGAAAGTTCGCTGCTGCGGCAGATCGACGACCGCGCACAACGCTCCATCCAGCTCGCCAGCTCGGGGCGTGATCCGAAGCAACTGGAAGCTCTTCGCCAGGAGATCTCCGGGCTGGAAAACGAGCACCAGCAAGTGCAGGCGGCGATTCGCAAGAGCAGCCCCGGCTATAGCGCGCTGATGCAGCCGCAACCGCTCGCCCTGGCCGCGATTCAACGTGAGGCGATTGATTCGGACACGTTGCTGCTGGAGTACTCTCTGAGCAAGACCCACAGTTTCCTCTGGGTGGTGGCGCCCGGGGCGCTTCACAGCTTCGCGCTCCCGCCGGAGGAAGAGATTGAGACCGCCGCGCGCCAC
>JBAWDI010000105.1:0-1553 GCA_049590695.1 Bryobacteraceae bacterium | reverse complement strand
CTGGAAACCCGAATCCAGCGCCGCCGCGAACGCCGCGACCGCGCCCGTCGGCGGGCCGAAGGCCACCACGCCGGGACGCGTTTCGATGGCGATCGGCAATCCCTGCCGCTTCAGAAATTCGGGGAAGCCTTCGCGCTTCACTTCCGCGAAGACCACCGGGCCGAGCATCTTGCCATCCGGGCCGGCGAAGGCGGTGACGATGATTTCGTCGCCGAGGTATTCGCTAGCGGCGCGCAGTTTCTCGATCATCGGTTCCGCTTTGAGGCCGGCTCCGGTCCACCAGGTGTTCTGCTGGAACACGGTTTGCACTTCGCCCAGATACTGCGCCAGGTTCGGAATGCTCACCAGAAAAGCCGTCGACGCGGGCAAGCGGCCGGCGAGGCGGCTGGAATAACGCAGATCGGGCAGGTGCAACTTGTCGATACTGGTGCGTAGGGCGTCCAACTGCTTCTGAAGGCGGTCGCGGTTGCGGCTCCAGGAGATGTCGTCGCGTACCGAAAGCGGCTCCAGGCTGGTACTGGTCACGGCCTGCTCGCCGGGATGCAGCACCTTTTCCTGGTTGTCTTCGCTCACCCGCACTTCGCCCTGAATCACGGAGACTCGAGAGCCATTCACCCCGGCGCTCACGCTGAAAACCGTGCCGGTGACGGCCACGCGGCAATCGGCGGTGGCCACGAAGAGGTGGCCGGAGCGGCGATGGGCGGCCTCGACGATGATGCTGCCGCGGTCCAGGTGGATGGTGAGATCGTTGCCGGCCTGCGAGGCCGAGTAGCCGGAGCGCTCGCGCAATTCCACCACCGAGCCATCGCGCAATTCCAGCATGGCGTCGGAATCCTTGGCGGTGCGGATTTCGATATTGTCGGGAAGCTCCTGGCCCGCTGTGAGCACGCGGATTCCCGCCGGGGTGATCTCATAGAGCTGGCCGGTGGCGGTCTGCACGATGGCGCGTCCGGTGCGGCCTCCGAACTGATCGACGGCCACCCAGATGGAGAGGCCCGCGGCTGCCACCACCACCGCGGCCACGGCCCAGCGGACGGTGTGAACGGTGCGGCGCGCGGGGCGAGGAGCGGGGAACGCCACCACTTTGCCTTCGAAAACGTGGCGGCATGCCACGCACTGATGGAGATGGTCCTGAAGCAGCATGGCGCGCGCTGCCGTGAGCCGGCCGGCGCGGTATTCGGGAATCAGCGATTGGAAATCGGCGCAGCCGCGGATGTGGTGTTGACCGGCCTCGGCCAGCCGAGCCCAGACGCGGGCGGCGGCGGCTTCGACTACGGCATCGTCAATGGCTTCATCGCGGATTTCAGTCACAGCTTGTTCCAGGGCAGTATCCATGGGGTTGTAATCGGTCATGCCACACCTCCCAGGTACGCACGGTACTCTTTCTCCAGCCTGTCGCGCGTACGCGACAACGTCACGGCCACGGTACCGGGCGTGGTGTTGAGCAAACGCGCGATTTCGGGATTCTCTTTTCCTTCGAAGAACCGCAGGATAAACATTTGGGCGATGCGCGGATTCAGCCGGGCCATGGCGCCGCGCAACCATTCGCGGAT
>JBAWDI010000104.1:0-3112 GCA_049590695.1 Bryobacteraceae bacterium | reverse complement strand
GCGCTGGACAGCCCGGAAGAATGTATCACGCGCATACGAAATCGGGCGGCGCGCGGAGGCCATTTCATTCCGGATGCCGACGTACGGCGCCGCTACGCCAGGAGCGTTGCCAACGCGGCTCCAGCGCTGCGACTGGTGGATACAGCCAAGTTCTATGACAACTCCGGCGACGACGCTCGCCTCATCCTGGTGGCAAACGCCGGTGTGGTGGTGTGGCGGGGCAATGCGCTTCCGGAGTGGGTCGGACTGTGAATTGGCCTCGATGACGGGGCTGTGCGACATAGAAATGAACAACTCAGGAAAGCCCGCGCCTGGTAGCGCCGGCGACGGAACGTCCGAAGCGGATCTTGTCGCCGGTGCTCTTCCCACTCCGGACAACCCACCGGCGACAAGGGGGTGCCCTCTGGCCCCGGCGCTACGCCAAATACACCGTGGGCTCCACTTTTATGTGCACCCCGATGACGGTCCGGCCGCTTACTGGGAGGGGCCTCGCGCGTCACGGTTCCGCGAACGACGCACTGTTTCCGAACCACCAGCGGTACAAGTCCGGCGATGCCGCCAAACGGATGCCGGACCCTGCGGTGTTTGCAGGGACAATTCTCGATAGTGCTCGCCTCTGGCCCTCCCTGGTGCCGAGCCATCGTGCAAGCCGGCTCGGTTTCCGTTAGAATCACCGCGGGTGCCTATGGTTGAGATCCAACCTTTGCGGATTGCGATCGGCCACGAAGAGGATGGGAGATTCCTGGCCTCGGTTCCCGAACTGCCAGGCGTGATGGCCTGCGGCGACACACAGGAATCCGCTCTCCGGAGGGCGAAGGCGATCGCCCTCCAGGTGCTCGCCGACATGATGGAGAGCGGCGAGTAACTACCACAACCCCTGCGGGTCCTGTTTGCGGCGTAAGTACCCGGAGTTCCACAAAAGCCAGGCGCGTCTACGCGGCGCCGGCCAGATTGGGTGGACACCAAAGAAGCAGGTCGGCTCTCACAGGAAGCTGCAAAACCCCGGTTGGCGAAACTTCACGTTCTGCTTTCCCGGCAATGAGGAAGTCGACCGCCAGCGCTGGCAAAGATCGCAAAGGATACCGGAATTCGTCCCAAAGATCTCTGAGACCGCCAGATGTTCCGAGATCGACAGCGGGTACCAGTCTCAGGTAGCGCTACGGACCGAAGGGCGTTTGACGATCCGAATCGGGCCAAGGTCCCAGAACCGGACTTCGGAGGCGTTTGGCTCCGCTTCCGCGGGTCAGGCGTAGTACGCCAAAGCGCCAAAGTGGGGTCCGTTTGCGAACTTCAGAGCGGGCCGTGATCCGAATAGGCGGACGGCCGTCTAACGCGGGCCATAGCTGCTGTAAGGACAATCCGGCCACGTGGGATCCCGATCCGCAGCGTAACCGCGCGTGTCGTCCGCGATTCCAGGCAGCCTACGGCCGACGCCGTTCTGCCAGACTGCAGACCAGCATGAGCTCCGTCTCCCAATAACGAGCTGCTATTCCCCGAAGGAAGTAGCTCGCCATTCCCGAGGTGGCGGCAACCGTTATCGGCCAGCCCAGATTATGGTGGTGGGCAATGGCAAAAGCGCACCGGAAAGCGCCGCCCATCGCGGTCAGGGCCAGGACCAGCGATAGCGAGAGCACAAATAGCAGTCGACTGTGAACGCCGCTGGCTGCGTCCAAGACCCGCGCGGCACTCTGTGATGAGGTGCAGGGGACCAGCTTCCTGAATAGGTCGAGGCGGTCCCAGGGGCTTGAGATTCGAGAGCCCTCGAAAGTGTGGGATGCCGACTCGTTGAACTCGCACATCATCACCTGAGCCTCGACGAACGACCGTCGCATACGCGGCAGTGGCATTCCATGTAGGAGCCACACCGGAAACCGGATCACCTCCCGCCAAGCGGGTCCTCGCAGCACCGACGGGTTGGCGATGTGGGCTAAATGCTCCAGATGAAGATTCATGAAGAATCGCGTCCCAGCGTTCACCCATTCTAGAAGAAACAGCCCAACCCCGTACGCTGCGATGAGCGCCATCACGGTAACCGGAAGCTGGTCCCGCGACAGGCTTGGTCCGAGTACGTCGGAAATCTCCAACTTAAACAGGGCGCGCAGCCCAACCAAGGCAGCAAAGCCTGGCGCCAGGAGACTGAGGATCTCCTCAATAGAAAACCTCTCAACGAGTTTTTCCATTACTGGAGTGTATCACCGAACTGGAATGTCAGCCGCCCGTCTTCGCCAAGCCGAGCGCTTCGTCGAGCGTTGCTGCCAGCTTGAAGCCGGGGAGCGCTGTAAGGCCGAGGCTGGTTAGGGACTCCATATAGTTGACGGGGTAACTCGCGCAGTACAAGGTTCCGGAGTCTGACGAAACGACCTTGTAAAGCTCGAATATCGCCCTCACCAGGGGACTTCCGGCAGCTGTGGCCTTGATATGGAGCACGCAGGCGCGCGGCTGGTGAGGTTTCAGCGAGCGGTACTCCGATATCAGTCTTTCGCCGAGGAGGTCCGCGATCCTGGGCTGAAACATCTGGGCGGGGGTGTAGTTGATTTCAAGGACTGGCACCTGCTCAACCCATCTGCCCGTTATCTGAAGGTTATCGTTATCGTTCATAGGCCATTACATCCTGGCAGGCGTTGCTCCTGTGCACCTGAATACTAAAGTCAGCCGGCGCCCAAGCATCGACGCTGTGACGGCGTCAGCGAGCCGCAGCAGCGAGGCTGTCCCGAGGTGGTCACCCATTAATAGGCTGCCCATATCCTCGTCGGCGCACTCGGAGAGCTTCTTTTTCCTTGCATCGCCGAGAAACTCGTCCCAGCCTCGCCATTCCGCGGGCTGCTCGACCTCTACGACCACCTCGTCCTTGGTTGATCGAAGCTTCACAGAGATGACTTCCCCCCTGTTGCTACCGTGTGCGACAGCGTTTTTCGCCAGCTCCCAAATCGCGCACCAGATCCTCCCCGATGAGTGTCCGTTCAATCTGTCTACCCACTCCCTGACTCTCTTCTGAAGCACTGAATGGCAGACCTGAGCTGAGTCGATCGCGTTCGTGAGCGTAAACTCCGCGTCGGATTCGTCAAAGCTGACTTCGATAAGCGTCTGGGCACCGACGCTCGGCGGGTTGAGA
>JBAWDI010000103.1:0-3515 GCA_049590695.1 Bryobacteraceae bacterium | reverse complement strand
CTAGCTTCGCCTCGCCATCCACGCGGATCTCGACGGCCGGCTGCGCGTGGGACAGCGCCAGCGCCAGCGGCAAAAACGCAATCGCTCGCAAAATACGCATGATTCCTGTGATAGCACAGCAGGGTTGCCGTTCGGACAACCCATCGTGAGCGGCGCCGTAAGCCGGTCACCGGCCACCCGCTCCTATGGCCGCACAACCCGCGATAACTGGAACGCCACCACCATTCCGCGCCGGGTTGCATCCACTGATCCCCTCGCGGCGGTTGTCGTAGCGATAGGTGAGGTTCAATCTCAGGCCCAACAGCGCGGGGAGCCATCCGCACGTGAAAAGGGCGCGCACGAAGCGTCCCAAAATGCGGTCGAGCCGGTAGAATTGTGCGTAGAGCCAGTCGGCGCCCTCCTGCAGTTGCGCGGCGGTCATTCCCGACGGCCGAAACACGACGTGCCGGAAGTCATAACGGCTCCAGTCGTAATCTGTCACACGGCCCGCCCGTTCCATGTCGGCGTAGAGCGGCGTGCCGGGAAGCGGCGTGAGGATGTTGAGCTGGAGCGCATCGATTCGCGCCTGCCGCAAGAACCGCAAGCCACGCTCGAAAACGCTCACGTCGTCCTTGTCAAGCCCGACGATCATGCCCGCCACTACGCCAATGCCTTGCCGGCGGATCTCGCGCAATCGTGTGTGGTAGTGGCGGCTGTCGTTGAACTCTTTGCCCATGGCGGCCAGGTTCTCCTGGCTTACGGTCTCGATGCCGATGAACAATCCGCGGCAGCCCGCCGCGCGCGCCAACCGCAAGATCTCGGGATCATCCGCGATTTCGATGGAACATTGGGCCACCCAGCGTTTCCGGAGTGGGACCATCGAGCGGAACAGATCCCTGGCGTACTCGCGGCAAGTCATGATGTTGTCGTCCAGGAAGATGAAGTCGCGCGGGATGGCCCGCAGCTCCGCCAGCACCTCGGCCAGCGGACGGCGCCGATGGGTTTGTTGGTGGAATGCCGTCACGGAGCAGTACCGGCAGGCATGCTGGCAACCACGCCCGGTCTGAACGGCGTTGATGGTGACGTAGAACTCCGCGGTGCGCGTCAGCAGATCGCGGCGAGGGACTGGAATGCCGCTGTCGCAGACATCCGCGCGGTGGGCGCGGTAGATCTTGCGCAACCGGCCCGCTTCAATGTCCCGCAACACCTCTTCCCAGGCGCCTTCGGCGTCTCCGAGGACGATCGCATCGAAGTGTTCCGCAGCCTCCCCCGGGCAAAGCGTCGGGTGAAATCCGCCACCGACGACAGTCTTACCGCGCGCCTTGAATTGGCGGGCGATTTCGTAGGCCCGCGGCGCCAATGCAGTCATGAAAGTGACGCCAACCACGTCGACGTCGGCGTCGAAATCAAGCGGCTCGATGTTCTCATCCACGATCCGAACCGAATGTTCGGGTGGCGTCAGCGCGGCCACCGTCGTCAGCGGCAGCACGCTGAATCGAAGCATGGAGCGCTTCGGCACCGCGGGGCGCTCCCTCGTTATGCGCACGCGCTCACCGGCGGGGAGAACCAGGAGAATCGTCATGGCCGGGCCTGCTGCTTTCTCAGTTTCAGCCCGAATGGCCTTCGCGACAGAAAGAGGGCCCCTTCCAAACCCACGCCCGTCATGGTCAGCGGGGCGGTAAAGTGGTCACCCCGCGACAATTTGCCAATGATCAAGTAGTCGGTGCGACAATGCATGAGTTTTCCAAACCAGCTCCGGTTGTAGATGACGCGCCCATTGATGAGCGTAGCGTCGCCAATCCTGCCCGTGACGGATGCGTCGGGAATGATGGTGAAGACCGCGTCCATGGTGGGCAAATGTGCCTCCCAGGTTCCCACCATGTCCGGTGACGGATGGAGAGTGGGCGTCATCAGCGGCGGCATACCGAACGCTTCGTTGGCGCAGAGCAGGATGAAAACCCCCACTGCCAGCCCCACGACGATCAGGATCTTCCTGGGCACCTCCCAGCCCACCCCGGCGGATCTGAGCCTCCACCAACACACCACGTGGAGTAACCCGATCGCCGCCGGTACCAGGAGCAGCCCCGGCGCAACTCCCCGCATGCCAATCAGGAGCATAAAAGCAACCATGGCAACTACCGCGACCGCGCCTCCCAGTCCCTCCCACTTCCAGGCGAGAAGCAACCCTACCACCACGGCGCTCAGAGCCAGGACCGAAAGACTTTCCCGCCAGGGCAGCCGGAAGATGTTCGGGAACCCTTCTCCGATGAAGAATGCCAGGAAGAACAGTGCCATCAGCGTGCCCGCAATCCGCGCCGTCCAGCGGCCAATCACCGCTGCGCGCCACACCGCGCTCATTTCAGCCCCCGCACAATCGTGCGTGTCCGCTCGTCGGCTTTCAGCCAATCGAGCAACATCTCCGTAACGTCGACTTTCTCGACTGAGCTATCGGCATACGGCAAGTCCGCCACAATCATCGCCACCCGCGCCTTCTTGGCGATTTCCGGAAAGCCCGGCGCCAAGGCCTCCAGGATGTTGGTGATGGGCGCCTCACCCGCCAGTTGCTGGTGCGCCGTCTCCTGGCCAGCGTTGCCCCACGCATCCAGTTCCTGGACCTTCTTGGTATCGTTCGCCGCCTTTGCCGCCGCCATGTCCGCCGTCTTCGCCTTCAGGGTTTCGGCCCACAACGGGGACCGGTAGAAGGCCACCACAATGGACGCCTTGTGAAACGTGCCCACCCGGACGGTCTGCGCGGGGGCCTGCGCCACCGCCAGCGCCGCGATCAAGCCGATCGCCGCGAGATTCAAAAATCTCATCGAATGAGACTCCTTTCAACCCCAGCATCGCCCAGCGGGCCGCGAAAGGAGCTTCGGTTTCCCTTCGGAATCCCTGCGCAAACTCTTCGCGAACGCTTCTCAACGATCGGACCGCGGGAACCGCCCGTGGATAGCCAGATGTGCGCCCACTTGCGCGGCCACCTCGCGTGCCGCCTCGGTCTGGATCTGGCCCAAGTCCGCCGCCGGGTAATCGTAGGTGTCAGCCCAGATCAGCCTGCCCGTATGCACGTCCACCAAACGCGCTGTCACCTTGACCCGCTCCCCGACCTTTTGGACCGTCCCTTCCACCAGGACTTCCAGCCCCAGCAGGCGCCCCATGAATCCCGTCGAGATTCCCAGCCATGTGTAGCGCCGTACCGTGCTCGGCGAGATCACCTGGACCCGATCCAGCTTCGATAAATCCGCCACCAGCAGATCGCTAAGGCCCGGGGAGAACGCGGACCGATCTAGCTCGTCAGTCAGCGACTCGAACGGGACCACCGCCAGGCTGGCGATCCCCGGCCCTCGCGGCAGGTATCTCGACGGCACATAGAATTGCCAGTAGACGATTCCGCCCAGCGCCGCGAGGCCGGCAGCCACCGCGAGCCACGCTCGTTTCCCGGCCCTGACCCCCGGCCCCTGGTTCGGCGGCTCCGCGGCGAACAGGTATCCACGCCGCGGGATGGTCTCGATGTACTGCCCCGATTCGTCGTCGAGCGC
>JBAWDI010000102.1:0-2025 GCA_049590695.1 Bryobacteraceae bacterium | reverse complement strand
TGGGGCAGCGTGGTAAGCTGCGGCCGATTGGCAATCGGCCCACAGCGGACCGGCGGCGGTAACCAACCGCCGCGCAGGTTGGCAACCTGCCCCACATCGAGGGCGCACGCCGTTGTGTAGCAAAGTGAGTATTTGGGTGGTTTTTCGACCCTGCCAACGTTGGGGCAGGATGGCATCCTGCGCGCGACCCAGAGGGTGCCCCGGCCGACCGCCGCAGCGTGGCGCGGTCTGGCGGCGATACGATAGAGCAGGACTCACGATCATGAGAGTTGAGAAGCTACAACCAAGGTTCGTTCTGTGCATCCGCAGCGAGGGTTCCGACGATTTGGAACCCCGGAAGGTGTATCGGGTTCTACCCGACCGAGCGGCTGCGCGGGACGGCTATGTACGAGTGATCGATGAATCGGGGGAGGACTACCTCTATCCGGCTGAGTACTTCGTGCCGGTGAGGCTTCCAGTAGGCATAGCGCGCGAAGCCCTGTGGCCTCCTAATGAGGAGTCACGGCCGGCGGCGCAAAGGCTGCGACGCGGCTGAGCGGACCTCTACATCCCCTGAATGCGGTTGCCGCTGAGGAACACGGCGTCCTTAGCGACATCGCCTGCTATATCGACCGCTTTGCCCGCGTTGCCCAGGTCGTTGCCCATCACGCTGATACTCTCGCTTTGGTTGCCCGACACTTCCATCCAGGTCCGCACGCTTCCGGGTGCGCGGCAGCCGTGCACGAAGGCATCCTTCACCTGCTTCAGGTGCACCGAAGGCTCGGCTTCGGGCGCGCCCGCCAGCGACGCGCCCGCCAGCTCCAGGCCTTCCACGTCGTCACAAACCAGCGCCGGGCGCTCTTCGTCTTGGCGAAAGCCCGTCGAAATGTTGCGCAGGCTCAGGCCCTTTACGTGGCGGCAATAGAAGCCGTACGCCGGCAGCGTGCCGAACATGCTGTGCTCGGGATATTTCTCGGCGTTCTCGGGGATCTCGCGGCGGGCGTCCGCCCGCTTGCCGCCCCCGGCGAACGTCAGGCGCAGATTCTCCAGAACCACGTTTTCTATGGCATGGCCGGGAAGGCCCGCAATGGCGCATCCCACAGCGCCGGCGCCCGCGGCCTGCACGTTGGCGATCGAGACGTTGCGCAGCTTTCCCACTGGCGGGCGCGCGCCGCCCTCGGTGATCGGCCGTGCGCGGTCGCCGAGACGGATGAAAACCGGCGTCGCCACCCCGTTCATGACGATGTTAGAAATGTTGACCCGGTCGAGCACTCCACCATCCACCATTTCGAGCGCAATGCCGGCCAGGCGGGTGTCGTAAATGGTGCAATTCGAGATGGCGATGTTCTCGAAGCCGCCGTTCGATTCGGTGCCCAGCTTGAGGGCGTTGCACGCCGTGCTCAACACGCAGTTGGCGACGACCACGTCTTTCGAGGGGCGGTCCGCGGTGGCCTTCAGCACGATGGCGTCGTCGCCGGAAGAGATTTCGCAGTCGGAGATGCGCACGCGCTGGCAGCCGTCGATGTCGATACCGTCGTTGTTGACGTTAACGCGGCTATGGACGCCGATGCCGCGGATTTCCACTCCCTCGCAGGCCAGGTAGTGCTGCACCCACATGGGCGAATCCTTGATACTGACGTCCGTCACCGAAACATTGCGGCAGCTCACGAAACGCATCATGTAGGGCCGCACTTTGTACGCACCTTTGAAAGCGGCGCCTTGCCCGTCGATGACGCCGCGCCCGCAGATGCCGATATCCTGCAAGCCTTCCGCGTAGATGAGGCTCTTCTCGGTGTAGGTGTCGGAGAATGAGCGCAAGGCGGGGACGAAGGATGGATAGTCCCGCAAGTCCCGGCTGCCGAGCAGCACCGCGCCCGCATCCAGATGGAGCGTCACGCGGCTCTTCAGCACGATGGTACCGGAGAGATAAGCGCCCGCGGGAATGAAGACGGTTCCTCCGCCCGCCCGCGCGCAGGCGTCGATGGCCTCCTGGATCGCCCTGGTGTCGAGATGTGTGCCGTCGCCGGCGGCGCCATGGTCGCGGAC
>JBAWDI010000101.1:0-6132 GCA_049590695.1 Bryobacteraceae bacterium | reverse complement strand
GTCTTTGATTTGCCCACCGTGAGTTGCTTCTTGTGGACGAGGTCGATCTGCCGCCACCGGAGTTCGCGCAGTTCCTTATCGCGCAGTCCGCAGTTCAAATCCACTACGAGGGCGGGGTAGATGTTCTTGCTGCGCAACTTCGCGGCCTCCGCGATCATGCGCGCCTTCTCGTCGGCGGTGTAGGCGCGTCCCGGCGATGGCGGGGTTGCGAGCTTCATCGCCTTTTCGCGGCGCAGCCTCGCGCGGATCATATCTCCCTGGTCGCCGCAAAGCCGCAACAGCAAGAGCACCTCGTTGTTGATGGTTTTCGGGCCGGCCTTTTCCGCCAGCCGGCTCGTCTGATAGCCTTTCACGACTGCCGGTGTAATCTCCACGACCAGCTTCTTGCCAAGGTGGTCCGTTACGTGTCCGAGGGCGTAGACCGCGAACGTGGGCGATTCGTGCTTCACTTTGTATTCGAGAAGGAGCTCGTCCGCCGCCTGTTGGATCGTCTTCCCGCGCTGTTCGCGGGCTTCCTCCTCGATGACCTGGCTGTGGCTTTTCTCCAGGCGCTCCCGGCGGCGGTGCGCGCGTCGGGAGAAGAGACGTGCGACATGGTGGCGCCCGCCATGAAGAAGCGGGAGCTCAACTTCACGGAGGCGACGCGGTTCTAGTGCGTTATACTCGAAGTCGATGGCAACCGTCACCGAGATAGGCAGCTTGATCTCTCGACGTCCCGAGATCCGCGGCGGCCGACCGTGCATTGCCGGGACGGGCGTATCGGTTCGCCGGATCGCTCAGTGGCACAATATGGGCCTGATTCCGGAGGAAATCGCGCGGAAATTCGGCCACCTTTCGCTGGCGCAGGTTCATGCGGCTCTTGCCTACTATCACGCCAACCAGGCGGAGATCGACCGGGATCTGGACTCCGAGGCGCGGGAGACAGAGGCCCTCGAAGAGCAGCACAGGCGCTGATCCTCGCCTGTGAGCCGGATCAAGATCTACATCGACGAGGACGCGATGGACAGCGATCTTGTCGAGGCTCTTCGTTCTCGCGGCATCACCGTGATCACGGCTTGGGACGCTGGTCTCACCGCGAGGTCCGACGACCAACAGTTGGCCTTCGCTTCCGAACACGGGTGTGTCCTCTACACGTTCAACGTGTCGGATTTCTATCGACTTCACACGGAGTGGGCCGGTGCTGAGCGAGAGCACGCCGGAATGATTCTGGCGCCGCAGCAGCGGTTCTCGGTCGGCGAGCAGTTGCGCCGCATCTTGCGTCTTCGCGCTACCACGACCGCCGCGATCATGCGGAACCAAGTCGAGTTTCTCGGCAACTGGGGTTGACGGCAGGCGCACCGGGCCGTCTGGTATGCGAAACCGCTATCCCTGGTATCTGGCTTCCGCGATGTGTCGTGTTATTATGTCCCTTAGGAAGAAAGCACATCTTTAGGAAGAATCTGTAAATGGCTTTGAACATCAAGAACCCTAAGGCCGACGAATTGGCTCGCGCGCTGGCCGCGCGCACCGGCCAATCCATTACCGATGCCGTACTGGATGCCCTCCGGGAGCAACTGAAACGTGAGACAGGGCGCACTCTCGCGCCGCGGCTGGCGGAAGAACTGCGCGCCATCGGCGATCGGTGCGCGGCCCTGCCGGACTACGACAAGCGCAGCCCTGAAGAGATCATCGGCTTTGACGGGCACGGTTTGCCGGCGTAGTCCACATGGTGATCGACACATCGGCCATCGTTGCGATTTTGCTGGAGGAACCTGGGTTTGAGCGCTTCATTTATTCGATCGCCAGCGACCCGGTGCGCTTGATATCGGCGGTCAACGCCTTGGAGTCCGCGATTGTAATCGAAGCGCGGAAGGGCGACCAGGGCGGGCGCGAGCTTGACCTGCTGCTACATAAGGCCAAGATCGATATCGTGCCGTTCACGCCGGAACTGGCGGACGAGGCCAGGAGCGCGTGGAGGAAGTACGGGAAGGGCAATCATCCCGCGGGTCTGAATTTCTGCGATTGCTGCGCTTATGCGCTCTCGAAGGTTTCGGGGGAACCACTTCTGTTCCAGGGCGCGGATTTTCCGAAAACGGACGTGACAGCGGCGGGCAAGCAGAGGCCCGAGTGATACTCGGGCCGGCGGCGATTGCCAATCGCCGCGCCGGATGCAATCCGGCCCCACATGGCGCTACTTCTACTCTTTCTGGTCTACCACCTGATACCCGGCCGGTACCTGGAACAGGTAGGCGCCCGGTTCGGCGCGGCGGATGTTGGTGAGCCGGAAAACTTCCTCTCCCGTCCGCGGGTCGTTGTGCCGGGTCATCACGGCCGTCTGTAAATCCGGCGAGTACCAACGTTCAGAGACCACCTGGATGGGCCGGTCATTGCCGACCGCGCCCGCTTCGATGGTCGAAGTGGTGCGGCTGCCTTCGGCGTTCACTCCCTCCATCATCTGCGTGCCCAGAGATTCCTTGTTCCCGGCTGCCCCGGTGGCCCTTCTCGTGTAGATCGTCATACTGGAAAGCCCGTTCGGCATGGCGAGCCTGTCGATCTGCATTTTTTCGGTGGCAAGCTTTTCGGTGGAGGCCGCAGTTCCGCTGACAGTGACGGTCTTGGACGTAGAGCTACTGGTTGTCACGGTCACGGTGCCCCCCGGCTTTGCCGTGGCCGTCACTATGCCCACGGGCACTTTTCTGGCGGTCTTCGCTTGCGGATCCAGGAAATAGCTGGCGCCGGCCACCGGGTCCCAGATGGTAATCTGGTCGGGACCGTCCCGCCGGATGCGGCCTTCGCCATCGCGGTAGACCGTAGTCTTGCTCTCGTTTTGAATACGAGTGCCGTCGGCCAGAACCTGCGTGGACTCCGTTACTTCCTCGGCGGAGTAGGGCGCCCCCTTCACGGCAGGTCCCATTACCGCGGACTCACTGCGCACAAAGACAGTAATTTGCTTTGCCGCGTTGTCCTGAGCCAGCGCTCCCAGCACCAGGATCGGCAGTGCCGCTGCGATTCGATAGATTCGTCTCATGTCGGTTCTCCTCAAGTTCATTTGCTTAGCCGGATGGCGCGTGCACGCCCGGCCTGATCGAAAATCACGTCGGCTGGAACTTCGGCCGGGCCCAGGGCGACTCGCATTACCACGCCGGTTTCGATGGGTTCGTCGTCCAGGGCCAGGTAATAGTCCGCCACCGTCCGCACCCTCGACGGTTTACGTTTGGAAATACGCGGGGCCGTAGTTTGCGTCGGCAACTCGGTGTCAGCGGGCCGCGGCGGGGCGGAAGACACCGGTGGCATGGGGGTGCTCTCTGGGCCCGGCGCTACTGGCGTTACTGGCTTCGGCGCCAGCACGAACACCACCACTGCGGCCGCCGCCAGCGCCATTGCTGCCGCCGTCCACTGCCAAGCCGTCCGGGGCTGCCGCGCTATGAGCGGAAGCGAGGTCGCCGGGCCCGGCTCGGGGAGGACATTCATGAACCCCGAGACGCGCGCGGCCCGCCCGGCTAACTCCGCTCGACGAGCCTCACACTGCGGGCATTCTCCCAGGTGCGCCGCCGCCCGCTCCATGTCTTCCGGGGGTAGTTCGCGGTCGAGATACGCCCTCAGCGCGCCTTCAGACCAACATTGCCTCATACCTCATCTCCGTAACGCATGCGAAACTTGCGCTCAAAAGCCTGTTCGGCGCGCGCCAGCAGCGTCCCTACGGAGCGCGGCTCGATGCCCAGCGTTTGCGCGAGCTCGCGATAAGCCAGGCCGTTGGCGCGCAACAGCAATAGTTGCGCCTCCCTGGGTTTCAGAGCGGCCAGCACCGTTCTCACCCGCCCGCAACGCTCGTCGCGGAGCATTTCGTCGAGCGCGCCGGCTGCTTCCGACACGCGCAGATTCTCGGCGCACGCGGCTTGCTCCCATCGCCGCCGGCGCGATGTCAGGCGCAGCGCGTCCAAACCCGCGTTGGTGGCCACCCGCCAGGCCCACGCCGTCAGCCCGTTCCGGCTCTGAAGAAGCGCCGGACGGCGCGCCAGCTTGCAGAAGACATCGGCTGCAATCTCTTCCGCGCGGCCGCGGTCGCCCGTCAGTCGCACCAGCATGCCCACCATGCGCGGGTAGTGCTCCCGGAACAGGGCGTCGAACCACGAGCCGGTGCGGCTGTTCCGGCCCACACTGGCGCCAGCCTGATCGATCGCGATTTCTTCCGCCGGCTGCACACTTCTAATACGATGGCCACCCCGGATTTGTGACGGAAATATCCCCGTCACGCCAGCCCCGATCTCTCCAGCAGCGCCCGCGGATCGGGGTCTCGTCCCATGAAGTTGCGGTACAACTCCGCCGGGTCCTGGCTATCGCCCTTGGCGAGGATCTTTTCGCGGAATTCGGCGCCCACTTCGCGGTTGAAGATGCCATGGTCCCGAAAGCGGGTGAACGCGTCGGCATCCAGGACTTCGGCCCATTTGTAGGAATAGTAGCCGGCGCCGTAGCCTACAGGGCTGCCAAACAAGTGGGTGAAGGCCGCGATCATGGCGTGCTCGGGCGGCAGCGGTGCCGGCGTGAACTCCTGCAAGAGGAGCCGGGTGTACTCCACCGGGTCCCCATCCCGCTGCGGTGAATAGCGGGTGTGCAGGAGCAGGTCGACAAAAGCCAGACCGAGTTGCCGCATCTGCGCGTTGGCGGCGCGAAAGGTGCGCGCGCGCTTCATCTTCTGAAAGAGGGCGTCGGGAATCGGCTCGCCGGTTTCCCAGTGGCGCGCGAACAGATCCAGCGCCGGGCGTTCCCAGCACCAGTTCTCCATGATCTGCGAGGGCAGCTCGACGAAATCCCACGCCACCCCGGTGCCAGCCAGCGTGCGGATTTCCACCCGGCTGAGCAAGTGGTGCAACAGGTGGCCGAACTCGTGGAAGATGGTCTCCACTTCGCGATGCGTCAGGAGCGCCGGCCGGCCGCCCACCGGAGCGGTGAGGTTTCCGCAAATCAGGCCCAGGTGCGGCTGGAATCCGCCGGCTGAGGGACCGCCGGTGATCAGAGCATCCATCCATCCGCCGTCGCGCTTGTTCTCGCGGGGATACCAGTCGGTGTAGAAGCCGCCCAGGAACGCGCCGTCTTCGTCGTGGATGTTGTAGAAGCGGACCTGCGGGTCCCAGACCGGCACGCCCGGCTCTTCGGAGACGCGAATGCCATAGAGACGGTTCACCAGGTCGAACAGGCCGGCGGCGACGCGCTCCAGCGGGAAGTAGGGCCGCAGGGCCTCCTCGTCGAAATCGTAGAGAGCGGCGCGCTGCTTCTCGGCGTAGTACGCCACGTCCCAGGGCTGGAGCTCCGGCGCGTCCGGCCCCTCTAAAGAGCGGCGGAACTCCAGCAGTTCCCGGTTCTCCTCCCGGAAGCGCCGCTCGGTCTTGATCTTGAGGTCGTCCAGGAACGCCATGGCGCGGGCGCCGTTGTGGGCCATGCGATCTTCCAGCACCAGGTCCGCGAAATCCGCGAATCCCAGCAGCCGGGCCTTCTCACAGCGCAGATCGAGGATGCGGGCGACCAGCGGGCAGTTGTCCCATTCGGCCGCCGTCCCGCGCACCGAGTGGGCCAGGTAAACCTGGCGGCGGATGGCGGCATCGTCGAGATAAGTCATCACCGCGAAGTAATCGGGCGATTGCAGGGTGAAACGCCAGCCCTCCCGGCCTTTGCGCGCGGCGCTCTCGCGCGCCGCGGCGAGCGCGGTGGCAGGCAATCCGGCCAGCTCCGCCTGGTCGGCGATCAAGATCTCGAAGGCGTTGGTGGAATCCAGCACGTTCTCCGAAAACTTGGTGGTGAGCCGGGCCAGCTCGACGTCGATCTCTTCCAGCCGCTTCTTGCCCGGAGCGTCCAGGTCGGCGCCGTGACGGCGGAAATCGTCCACGGTTTTGGTCAGGAAGCGCTGCCGCTCGCCCGTGAGACCGGCGCCTTCCGCGGTGGCGGCATACGCCTTGATCCCTTTCCACAGCCCTGCCTGAAGGGGGATGCCCGAGTGGAACGCGCTGACCTCCGGCTCCACGGCGTTGAACGCGGCGCGCAGTTCCGGGTAGGTGGCCACCGACTCCAGGTGCCGCACCACTCCCATGGCGCAATCCAGCGGTTCCGTCAAGTGGTCCAGCGCGCGCATGGTGTTGGAGAAGGTGCGCTCGCCGTGCT
>JBAWDI010000100.1:0-8705 GCA_049590695.1 Bryobacteraceae bacterium | reverse complement strand
AAATCCAGGCTATACTGCGCTCGCTTTGCCATTTTCCATTCTCCTTTCAATGGCAAAGTGTCGGTATGCCCCGTGTCTCAATTTTGGGGACCACTACAGGGAATGCCGGTAGGAATACCGGCATGGCCGGCGAAACGCCTGCTCCACGGCGCGTTGGATTAAGTGCATCATTTGAGCCGGAGACCACTAACGGGTTGCAGCCGTCTCGGCGTCTTCGTGCTTCTTCTTGAAGTGCCGCTTCACGTCGGGCCAGAATTCCTTGAGCACTTGGGAAGAGGCGTCTGTGGCGCACTGAATGAGCAGCTTTTGCACGTTGTCGGATACCGTGCGGGTGTCGGGATACCAGGCATTGGCAAGGGCCACAGCGGCGGCGTTGCCGCCCCACTCCGAGAAATTGAACGTGTTGCGTCCCGAGTCCGTGCGCGTCACGAAGATGCGGGTCAGGGCGTAGCGCGCGCGCGACCAACCCGAACCCTCGCCCAGGCGGAAGTAGCGCGGATCCTCATGCAGCAGCGAGGGCACGATGCCTTCGGTCATCATGTTGCCGAGCATCTGGTCGCCGTAGGCGGCGGCAAACCGCGTGGCGTAGCCGGACATGCCCTGGCCGAAGGAGGGGTTCTGGTTTTCGAGCTGGTAGAGCGTGGCAAAGGCGGCTGCCGTGGGGAAGACCGGCCAATCGAAGGAATCCTTGCAGGCGATGGTCATCTTTTGCCGCGCGGTGAGGGGAGCGAAGGGAATGGACGCTTCGGCGGTGCGGTAATTGGGGAGCACGCCGAAAATGCGCTTGTCCTCCGGTGTGGCGGGAGCTTCGGTGGCGGGGGCCACCGCGGCGGGGACCATCTCGGCGGGGGCCGACGATCCCGGAGAATCGCTCTGAGCGACAGCCATGCCCGCAAAAACGAAGTACCCCAGGACCACCAACGGCGCTCGTCGGGCGTACCCCAGCATGCGTATAAAGATGCTCCGCAGCCCCCTTCGGGTTTCCAATGCTGTTTGGCCCTTTGGGGCTAGTAGACAATCCCTTGCCCGACTTGGTACACTACATGCAGTCCCGTTAGAAAAAAGCTCAATGGGAGGTTCGTTTGCCTTTTTTGGGAACGGACCGCTGGCACCAATGAGGTAACATGGCACGCAAGTCAGGCAAACATTATCAATCGGCCCGGAAGCAGGTAGAGGCCAAGGAATACCAGCTCGAAGAGGCCGTTCCCCTTCTCAAGAAGATCCAATACGCGAAATTCGACGAGACGGTGGAAATCCACATGCGGCTGGGCGTCGATCCCAAGCACGCAGACCAGATGGTGCGCGGCACCGTGGTGATGCCCAACGGGCTGGGGAAGTCCAAGAAGGTGCTGGTAATCGCGGGCGGCGACAAGCAGAGAGAGGCCATGGAGGCGGGCGCCGATTTCGTGGGCGGCGACGACATGGTGAACAAGATCCAGACGGAAGGCTGGACCGATTTCGATGCGGTGATCGCCACGCCGGACATGATGCGGTCGGTGGGCAAGCTGGGCAAGGTGCTGGGGCCGCGCGGCCTGATGCCGAATCCCAAGACGGGCACAGTCACCATGGACGTGGTCAAGGCGCTCAAGGAAATCAAGGCCGGCAAGGTGGAATTCCGGGTGGATAAGACCGGTATCATCCATGCGCCCGTGGGCAAAATCAGCTTCGAAGCGGGAAAGCTCGTCGAGAACGCGGCCAGCCTGATCTCGGCGGTGATCAAGGCCAAGCCGGCGGTAGCCAAAGGCAAGTACGTGCGGAGCGCGACGCTCTGTTCCACCATGAGCCCGGGTGTGGCGATCGACACGGCGCCGTTCAGCGTGAAGGCGGCCAGCTAAGCCCAACAGGTGTTTCCATGAAAAAGAAGGAAGACAAGAAGAAAGAAATCGAGTCTTTGCGCCAGGATCTGGCGCGGCTGCAGAACCTGTTCGTCACGGGCTACGAGAAGCTGCGCGTGGAGCAGGATTTCGAGCTGCGCAAGGTGGTGCGCAACGTGGGCGGCAAGTACCGCGTCGTGAAAAACAACCTGGCGGAGAGGGCCGCGGAAGGAACGCCCGCCGAGCAGGTGCTGAAGGGTCTGCGCGGGATGACGTCGGTGGCCTACACCACCAACGATCCGGTGGCGCTGGCGAAGGCGCTCACCACTTATGCCCGCAGCAACCCGACATTCACTTTCAAGGCGGGGATCGTGGAGGGCCGCGCGATCGACGTCAAGTCGATACAGGATCTGGCCAACATGCCCTCCAAAGAGGCGATCTTTGCGAAATTGCTGTACCTGATCAACGCCCCGGCGCAGCGGCTGGCAGCGGCGATCGGCGCCGTGGGCCGCGAGTTGGCGGTGGTGGTGGACCAGGGCGTAAAAGAGAACAAGTTCCAGGCATAGATCGGAGCCGGGCCCAGAGGACACCCCGTTTGGGAGCGGTTGCCAAGGATGATTTTTCGATAGGAGTTTTGAAATGGCGGACATTAACGCAATTGCGGATCAGATTCAAGGCTTGACGCTGCTGGAGGCTTCTCAGCTCGTCAAGCTGCTCGAAGAGAAGTTGGGAGTATCGGCGGCCGCGGCCGCTCCGGTGATGGTGGCCGGCGGCGGTGGCGGCGCGGCGGCGGCTCCGGCGGTCGAGGAGAAAACGGAGTTCACCGTCGTTCTGACGGCTATTGGCGCCAACAAGATCAATGTGATCAAGGCGGTTCGCGAGGTTACCAGCCTGGGCTTGAAGGAAGCCAAGGACTTGGTGGACGGCACCCCCAAGCCGATCAAGGAAGGCGTGAGCAAGGACGAAGCCGAAGCCATCAAGAAGAAATTCACCGACGCGGGCGCGACCGTCGAAGTGAAGTAGGGGCCAGGCATGCCTGGCCCGTGGCTCGCCGGGTAATGGCGGGCGGTCGTGTTTTTGTAGTTTGACTCAGGACGTAAGTCCTGTTAAACTGAATAGTTGGGCCTCCGATTCAGCGGATTCGATCCCAATTGGTGACTGTGCATCCGAAATCCTGGCACTTCAATTGCAGTGGGCGTGAGACTGCAGAGGGGGGATCTTTGCGCGTTCGCGCAAGTACTCACCGGGTTTCGCGCGTCCACACTCCCACAGCTTCAGTCTTCATCGCGCACATTACTCCGCGGCCTCCGGCTTACGGATACTCGCCGGAGGTTGGATTCCCGCCCTTTTTCGATCACTCGGCGCTTCGCAAAGAGGCGCCGTTGGTTTTGTACTATTGAGCGCTTCATAGCATTGGTTCTTCGGCCGTCAGGAGTATAAGAATGCATCTTCAAGATAACGGCGCCGCCCCCGAGAGAGTCGATTTTTCCAAGATCAAGACCTCCATCCCGATTCCGAATCTGATCGAGGTGCAGAGGATGTCGTACGAGCGCTTCCTGCAGATGGACCTGCTTCCCAACGAGCGGGAGGACATCGGCCTGCAGACGGTTTTCAACTCGGTGTTTCCGATCTCGGATTTCCGCGGCGTCAGCGACCTGGAATTCGTCGACTATTCCATCGGCAACTGGGAATGCAAGTGCGGCAACCTGAAAGGGCTGCACCATCTGCGCTCGACGTGCCGGAACTGCGGTGCCACCATCCGTACGGACCCGTTTCACGCCGGCGACGTACTCTGCCATCATTGCGGGACCTTCAACAAGAACGTGGTCACCTTCTGCAACAAGTGCGGCGACCCAGTAGGCTTGCAGCTCAAGTACGACATGCTGGAGTGCCAGGAACGCGGCATGACGTACGCGGCGCCGCTCAAGGTCACCATCCGGCTGACGGTTTACTCGAAGGACCCGGAGACGCTGAAGAAGAGCGTCCGCGACATCAAAGAGCAGGAAGTGTTTTTCGGTGAAATCCCGCTGATGACGGACAACGGGACGTTCATCATCAACGGCACGGAGCGCGTCATCGTTTCGCAGTTGCACCGCTCGCCGGGGGTCTTTTTCGAGCGCGTTCCGGCGCAGGGATACTTCCTGGGCAAGATCATTCCGTACCGCGGAAGCTGGGTGGAATTCGAATACGACAACAAGAACATCCTGTACGTCCGTATCGACCGCAAGCGGAAGTTCTACGGCTCGGTATTTCTGCGGGCGCTGGGCTACAAGACCGACGAGCAGATCCTGCGCGCGTTTTACCGCGCCAGCAAGATCGCCATCAAAGACGAGAAGCTGTTCTGGAACGTGGATGAGGGTCTGATGGGCCTGAAGCTGTCGTACGCCATCGCGGCGCGCGGGGGCGAAACGGTGGTGGGGCAGGGCAAGAAGATCACGCCCTCGCTCTACAAGGAAATCCAAAAGGCCAAGATCGCGCAGGTGGAGGTGGCCTCCAACGACCTGGAAGGCGCCTGTGTGGTCGCGGATGTGTTCGATACGGCCACCGGCGAAGTGTACGCCGACGCCAACAGCGAGCTCACACCCGCGCTGCTGAGCAGGCTGATTGAAGCCGGCGTCCCGGAATTCGAAGTCTTTTTCCCCGAGCGCGACGAAGTGGGCACGGTGATCTCGGCCACCATCAAGAAGGACCCGGTGAAGGCGCAGAACGAGGCGCTGATCGAGATCTACCGCAAGTTGCGGCCGGGCGATCCGCCCACGCTGGATACGGCCACGCAGCTATTCCAGGGCATGTTCTTCGACCCGCGCAAGTACGATTTTTCGCGCGTGGGCCGCATGAAGTTCAACATCAAGCTGCACGAGAACGCCGATTTCGCGCCCTCTTCGTGGCTCACCGACCCGGTGAGCAAGGGCAAGAGCCCGATGGACCGGCGCACGCTGGACCAGGACGACTTCCGCGACACCATCAAGTACCTGCTGAAGCTGCGGAGGTTCGCCTCCATGCCGGGTTCGGGTTACGACGTGGACGACATCGATCACCTGGGCAACCGGCGCGTGCGCGCCGTGGGTGAGCTGCTGGAAAACCAGTTCCGCATCGGCCTGGTGCGCATGGAGCGCGCCATCAAGGAGAAGATGTCAGTCTACCAGGAGATGTCCACGGCCATGCCGCACGACTTGGTGAACGCCAAGCCGGTGATGGCGGCCATCCGCGAGTTCTTCGGGTCGAGCCAGCTTTCGCAGTTCATGGACCAGACCAACCCGCTCTCGGAGATCACGCACAAGCGGCGTCTCTCGGCGCTGGGTCCGGGAGGCCTGAGCAGGGAGCGCGCCGGATTTGAGGTGCGCGACGTTCACCCCACGCACTACGGCCGCATCTGCCCCATTGAAACGCCGGAAGGCCCCAACATCGGGCTGATCTCGTCGCTCTCCTGTTTCGCGCGCATCAACGAGTACGGCTTCATCGAGAGCCCTTACCGGAAAGTGATCAAGGGCGCGGTGGTCGACGAAGTCAAGATTCTCAACCCCGGCGACGCCGACTACAAGGTGGGGGACATCGTGCGGCGATCGGAAGTCGAGGAGGTCAACCGCAAGCTCAGCTCCAAGAAACAGCCGGCCGAGTTCGAAGCCCACTGCGAATACCTTTCGGCGTGGGAGGAGGACAAGTACACCATCGCCCAGGCCAACGTGGGGCTGGACGAGAAGGGCCGCATCGTTCCCGATCTTTCGAACGCGCGCCAAGCGGGCAACTTCGTGCTCAAGCCGCGGGATGAGATCGAGTACATCGACGTCAGCCCCAAGCAGCTTGTGTCGGTGGCGGCGAGCCTCATTCCGTTCCTGGAAAACGACGACGCCAACCGCGCGCTGATGGGTTCCAACATGCAGCGCCAGGCCGTGCCGCTGCTGCGCGCCGACGCTCCCTACGTGGGCACCGGCATGGAGATGGTGACGGCCCGGGACTCCGGCGCGGTGGTGCTGTGCAAGCGCCCGGGCACGGTGGATTCGGTGGATTCGGAACGCATCATCGTGCGCGTGGAGGGCGCGGCCCACGAAGGCCAGCTTTCGCGCGAGGTGGGCGCGGACATCTATCAGCTCACCAAGTTCAAGCGGTCGAACCAGAACACGTGCATCAACCAGAAACCCATCGTGCGCCAGGGCCAGCACGTGCCCAAGGGCGCGGTGCTGGCGGACGGTCCGTGCACGGATTTGGGCGAGCTGGCGCTGGGGCGCAACGTGCTGGTGGCCTTCATGCCGTGGCGCGGGTACAATTTCGAAGACGCCATCCTGGTGAGCGAAAAGTTGGTCAAGGAAGACTACTACACCTCGATCCACATCGAGGAGTTCGAAATCGAGGCGCGCGACACCAAGCTGGGGCCGGAAGAGATCACGCGGGACATTCCCAACATCGCGGACGCCTTCCTGCGCAACCTGGACGAAAGCGGCATCATACGCATCGGCGCCACCGTGAAACCCGGCGACATCCTGGTGGGCAAGGTGACGCCCAAGGGCGAAACCCAGCTCACGCCGGAAGAGAAGCTGCTGCGGGCGATCTTCGGCGAAAAGGCCGGCGATGTGAAGGATGCCTCGCTCTATTGCCCGCCTGGAATCGAGGGCACGATCGTCGATTGCAAGATCTTCTCGCGCAAGGGCCAGGAGAAAGACGAGCGCTCCAGGGCCATCGAAGAATCGCAGATTCAGCGCTTGCAGCGCAACCTCCAGGACGAGATCCGCATCCTGACCGACGAGCGCGCCAAGCGCCTGGCCGGCCTGCTGGAAGGCAAGAAGCTGCTGGCCGACCTGCACGACGAGAAGACCAACAAGCGCCTGCTCTCCAAGGACACCGAGCTGACGCGCGACCTCATCGAGAGGATGAAATCGCGCGACCTGAAGCGCATGCGTCTGGCGAACAAGGACGCGCGGCTGAACGAGCAGATCGACGAAATCGAGGAGATGACCTCGCGGCAGATCGCGGTGCTGGAAAAAATCACCGACGAGAAGATCTCCAAGCTGCGCAAGGGCGACGAGCTGCCGCCGGGCGTGATCAAGCTGGTGAAGGTGTACATCGCCATGAAGCGCAAGCTGTCGGTGGGCGATAAGATGGCGGGCCGCCACGGGAACAAGGGCGTGATCGCGCGGGTTCTTCCGGACGAGGACATGCCGTACCTGCCCGATGGAACGCCGGTCGAGATTGTGCTCAACCCGCTGGGCGTGCCTTCGCGCATGAACGTGGGCCAGATTCTGGAGACGCACCTGGGGTGGGCGGCCAAGGCGCTGGGCCTGCATTATGCGACCCCCGTGTTCGACGGCGCCACCGAGCGCGAAATCAAGAAGGCCCTCACCGAGTCGAACCTGCCCACCTCGGGCAAGACCATTCTGTACGATGGCATGACGGGCACCCAGTTCGAGCAGCCGGTGACGGTGGGCTACATCTACATGATGAAGCTCTCGCACCTGGTGGACGACAAGATCCACGCGCGCTCCATCGGCCCGTACTCGCTGATTACGCAGCAGCCTTTGGGCGGCAAGGCGCAGTTCGGCGGACAGCGCTTCGGCGAAATGGAAGTGTGGGCGCTGGAAGCTTATGGCGCGGCCTACATTTTGCAGGAGCTGCTGACGGCGAAATCGGACGACGTGTATGGCCGCGCCAAAATCTACGAAGCCATTGTCAAGGGCGAAGCGGCCATCGAGCCGGGCGTGCCGGAATCGTTCAACGTGCTGATACGTGAGCTGCAATCGTTGTGTCTGGATGTGGAGTTGATGAAGAAGCCGCATGAGGTGCCGGACACGGCGCTGGCGGCGGACTGAACGTGCTCATCTAGGAGGCTATTGTGAGATCTTCACCGTACGATCGGGCGAATTTGATCGCGGATTTCGATTCCATCCGCATTTCTCTGGCGTCTCCGGAAAAAATCCGGAGTTGGTCCCACGGCGAAGTCACCAAGCCGGAAACCATCAACTACCGGACGTTCAAGCCGGAACGCGATGGGCTGTTCTGCGCGCGAATCTTCGGTCCCACCCAGGATTGGGAATGCTTGTGCGGCAAGTACAAGCGCATGAAGCACCGCGGCGTCATCTGCGACAAGTGCGGCGTGGAAGTCACGCTGGCGCGCGTCCGCCGCGAGCGCCTGGGGCACGTCGAGCTGGCCAGCCCCTGCTCGCACGTATGGTTTTTCAAGGGCCTGCCGAGCCGCATCGGCCACCTGCTGGACATCACCCTGCGCGAACTGGAGCGGGTGCTCTACTTCGAAGCCTTCGTGGTGGTGGACCCCGGCGAGGTGGTAGGCATCTCCCGGGGCGAGGTGATCACCGACGAGAGGAAGCGCCAGCTCGACCTCGAGTTTCCGGGCAAGTTCGTCGCCATGATGGGCGCCGAAGGCATCAAGGAACTGCTCAAGAAGGTCGATGTCGATGCCTTGAGCGAAGAAATTCGCGAGAAGATGAAGACCGAGGCGTCGGTCCAGAAAAAGCTGAAGTTCGCCAAGCGGCTGAGGGTGGTGGAATCCTTCCGCAAATCGGGCAACAAGCCGGAGTGGATGATTCTGGATGTGATTCCCGTGATCCCGCCGGAGTTGCGCCCGCTGGTTCCGCTCGATGGCGGACGCTTCGCCACCTCCGACCTCAACGATCTCTACCGCCGCGTCATCAACCGCAACAACCGGTTGAAGAAGCTCATCGAGCTGCATGCGCCCGACGTGATTGTGCGCAACGAAAAGCGCATGTTGCAGGAAGCCGTGGACGCGCTGTTCGACAACGGCCGCCGCGGTCGCGTCTTGCGCGGCGCCAACAACCGGCCGCTCAAATCGCTCTCCGACACCCTCAAGGGCAAGCAGGGACGCTTCCGCCAGAACCTGCTCGGCAAGCGCGTGGATTACTCCGGCCGTTCCGTCATCGTGGT
>JBAWDI010000099.1:0-2884 GCA_049590695.1 Bryobacteraceae bacterium | reverse complement strand
GGCTTCCACACGCGCGCCCACCAGCCCGACAGTAAGTGAGCCGCCCAACGCCAGCGCGGCCGTCAGGCATTCGAGCGCCGGCTTGGCGAGCCCTCCATCGGGTTCCGTATGCGCCAGAAGCAGTATGGTTTCCATGTTATTCCTCCGCCATCCAGGCCACGATTTCGCGGGCGATCTCTTCGGCGGGCATGTCCTTCACAATGCGCGTCTCCCGCTGCTGCCTGGGCAGGTTCACGGAGGCGAAAGTCAGGCCCGCGCTGGAAATCGGCGCGGCCTTGGCGCGCTGCAGCGCGGGCATGATGGCGCGCATGTTGGCCATTCCGATCTGCGGATTGTTGCGCGGCTCGGGCAGGTTGCCGGTGGCCCAACCCAGCACCGCCGGCGGCGCCGCGCACACCGAAACCTGGTGCCGGCCGCCTTCGATGCGCTCCAGGATCTCCAGGCTGCCGTCTGCGCCCACGGTTAACTGGTCGACGCCCTGGAACTGCTCCCCGATCCCCAGGCGCTCGCCCACCATCTGGAGCGTCGAGCCCGCGCCGCGCGAGGCCGATTCCCATCCGCCGAACACCAGCAACCGCGCGCGGTCCAACCCCGGAATGGCCGCGATAGCCGACGCCAGCGCCGCCGCCGTCTCGAAGGAATCGGTGAAACCGGAAGCCGGTCCATCGAGCGCCAACAGTTCGAAGGGGACCTTCTGCGCCACCGTCATCATCACCTGCTGAAGCTTGGCCTTGGGTCCGAGGCTGACCAGCCAGACCTTGCTCCCCGGCGTCGAGCGCGCCAGGTGGGCCGCTTCGAAGAGGGCATGGCCGGCCCACGGGTCCAGCACGGCCGGCAGCATCATTTCATTCTTGAGGGACGGGCCGGCGGGGCCGGTGACCGGCTCCAGAGTTTGCAGCGGGTCGGGGACAATGCTTCCACAGACCGCGATTTGGAATGGGGTGCTCATGGGGACAGAACTCCAGTATAATCGGGATCGGATGAGGCTCCCCGCAGTTCTCCTCTCGCTGGTCCTATCGGCGGCGGCTCAAACCACCGAGCCTGCCAGGACTCCGGCAGTGCGCGAAACGCCGCCGGACCTCAAGGCCTACAGTGAAGCGAGCCGGATCGGCGATCCCCAAGAAAAGATCGAGGCGCTGGAGAAGTTCATGCACGACTTCCCCCACAGCGCCAGGGTTCGTTCCGCCGACTATTCGATCCTCTTAACCCTGATGAAAAGCTTCCCCGGTCAGGTGGTCAGGATTCGCAGCCTTGCCAAGAGAGTTTACCGCGCGGAGGATGCGAAGGACAAGGGCTCTTTGGCGACGCAGATTGCCGACCGACTTCTGGATGGGGGCGTGCTGCTGAAAGATGCCGAGGGTTATGCAAAGACTGGGGTTCAATCCATGAACTTGGGGCAATACCTGAGGGACCAAGTGGTGAGCTACGAGAAGCGGAAACAGAAAGCGCCTGCCAGCGACGAGTTGCAAAAGCGCTTTCAGAAGATCCGCGCCAGACGAGTGGCGACGCTGGGGCGGGTGGAGGTCAAGCTCGGACGGACGGCCAAAGGCCAGAAGCTGCTCGAGGAATCGTACGCCGTGAACCCCGACGACCCAGCCGTTGCCGGAACCTTGGGCGAACTGGCCGCGAAAGCAGGCGACGAGTCCAAGGCGATCGAATATCTCATACCGGCACGCCTGAGCGGGGAAGCGCCGGAGACGGCCAATGCCGCGCTGGATTCGATTTATCGTAAGGCACACAACGGATCGCTGGCGGGACTCGACGCCATGCTCGATAGCGAATACCGCAAGCGGTTTCCCAATCCAATCCGCGTGGAGGTGTACCAGCCGTCTGACAAGCGCAGCGACCGGTTGGTGCTGGCGGAAGTCTTCACCGGCGCGGGATGCGGGCCGTGTGTCGGCGCCGATGTCGCGTTCGACGCCGCCCTGGGACGCTATTCCCGCAAGGACCTCGCCGTGGTGGTGTACCATCTGCACATCCCGCAGCCCGATCCCATGACCAATACGGACACGCAGGCTGTCGCCAAGAGCGACGGTGTGACCGCCGTTCCCACGTTCTTCATTGACGGCGAGAAGACCGTGGGCGGTGGAGAGCGCGGGCATGCGAAAGACGTATTTGACCACTTTCAGCCGGCCCTCGAGAAGGACTTGGAATCGCCCGCGGAAGCGCGGTTGAAAGTGGACGCCGTGCTGGCTGGGAACAGTGTGAGGGTGACGGCCGAGGTGGACGCGGTAGACAGCGAATCGAAGGACCTGAAACTGCAGATGGCCCTGGTGGAGAAGGAGTTGCGCTACACGGGTGAAAACGGCGTCCGCTTCCATCCCATGGTGGTGAGGGCCATGGGCGGAGAGCACGGCTTGGGATTCGCCTTGCAAGCGGGCGTGGCACCCCGGTTCGACCACACCTTCGATCTGGATGCGGTGAGCGCGGCGATCAAGGAGCACCTGGACGATTACGAGGCCAAGGGCCACCGCGGCGAGTCCTTCAAGTTCAGGGAGAAGAAGTATCGGATCGACCGCGGCGAACTAGCGGTGGTGGTGTTCGTTCAGGACGACAAGACTAAGCACGTGCTGCAGAGCGTCTACAGGGACCTGAGTCCGGAGCCTGGCGCACACCCCGTGACCGAAGCCAACGAATCGAGATGAAGAAGCTGATGTGCGCGGCATTACTGGCTCTGTCACTGAGCGCCGCGCCGCCCGACCCGGTTGCGTGGAAGCTCCAGGATGCGCCGGCCAAGCCCGTGAAAGCCGGTGCGCGCTTCACGGTGAAACTGGTGGCGCAGATCCAGGAAGGCTGGCACCTGTACTCGATGAAAGAGGCGGCCGACGGTCCCATGGCAACACGTATCTGGCTGGGTCGGGGCCAGGCATTCCAACTCGCGGGC
>JBAWDI010000098.1:0-2317 GCA_049590695.1 Bryobacteraceae bacterium | reverse complement strand
GTGTTGGGGAATTAGCCGGGCAGGCGGCTCGCGGCGGGCGGCACGCGCCGACACTCGAAGCAGGCGCGATCCTCATTTCTTCCCGTGTGCCGCTTCCAGGCCGGACCCGCGTTCCGCGTACTCCGGTTGCACGTTGACCACGCCGAACTGGCGGTCCGCCACTTCGCGGTTCGCCGCCATCATCCACATGAAACCGATCGTGCCGCCGGGCGCCGCCACGTTGGGATGGTAGCCCGCCGGCATCACCACCACGTCGCCTTCCCTCACCGCCACCACCAGCTCCGGCCTCTGCGGATCGGTGTAGACAAGCTGCAGGCCCCAGGAGGGCGTGGGCATATCGATATACAGATAGGCCTCTTCCAGCATGGCGGCGTGCTCGTGCGGCGGCCAGGAGGTCCAGCCCCCCGGCTTGCTGAAGGTGACGCCCACCACGATTCTGCCGGCTGTCACGTTCTTGCCGATCAGGATGTTGAGGTCCCGCTCCGTGGGAGGCGCTCCCGCGATGAAATGCAGCGTCGGATCGCTGCGCACGCCGGCGAACGAGACGAATTGCAGCGGGTATTGGCCGGTGACCGGCGCCGAAACTTCCGCCAGATCGCAGCCTGCCTCCAACGGGGCCACTTGGACCGCCGAGTCTCGCGGAACGTACAAAGCGTCGTAGCGGCCCATCTCGAAGCGCTGCCCCGCCGCCTCCACCGCCGCGCGGCCATTCAGGCAGATCAACCCGGTTTCATGCGTGCCCGTCGAAAACTCCAGCGCAGCGTCGCCGGATTCGAGAATGATTCTGCCGTAGTACAGGTTGGTGACCGCCGCCTTTTCCGGGGCCAGCCAGCGTGTCCGCCCCTTCTGTTTATTCGTCGCCCGCACCACGCAACTCTCTTGGTTTAGAACCGATGCCGCCATATCTTATCCTGCCTCCTGAATCACAAGAATAACACCGGCGGCGAAGTACGCCGGCGCTACAATAAGGTTTTCCGGTAATCATGCTTACACTAGAGAAGTTCTCGATTGGAGTGGGAGACCGCTTCGCCCATCAGGCCAAGGCGCAACTGACAGCTTGCCTCATGGCCGGGAAGTCCGGCGTCACCGTAATCCCCGTCTGGAACAAATCGAATCGCGAGCACCTAATCGTCGGTTCCGAACCCGGCAGCGTGAAGGCCGCCGCCGATGCCGCCGTCCGTGAACTCGGCTGGAAACATCCCTACCACGTGGATGCCGATCACATCAACCTGGGCACCGTCGATCGCTTCATCGATGCCAGCGATTTCTATACGCTCGATGTCGCCTCGGCCATCGGCCGGCCCGCCCCCGCGGCGGACGTCGAAGCCTTCGTCGGCCGCCATCCGGAGCTCATCGGCCGCTTGAGCGTCCCCGGAATCGCCGAGCCATTTGCCACCACGCGGCAATCGGTCGAGGCCGTTGCCGCCAAGTATCTCTTCGCCGTCCAGGAAGCCGGCCGCATCTATCGCCACGTCGCGGAGCGCAAGGGCGCGGACCATTTCGTGACGGAAGTTTCCATGGACGAGACCGACTCGCCGCAAACTCCCCCCGAGCTGCTCATTATTCTGGCCGCCATCGCCGATGAGAAAATCCCCATCCAGACCATTGCGCCCAAGTTCACCGGCCGCTTCAACAAAGGCGTCGATTACGTTGGCGACCTCGCGCAGTTTGCCAAGGAGTTCAACGACGACCTGGCCGTGATCGCCTACGCCACCGGCCAGTACCAGCTTCCGCGCAACCTCAAGCTGAGCGTCCATTCCGGCAGCGACAAGTTTTCCATCTACCCGCTCATGCGCCGGGCACTCCGCAAATTCAACGCCGGCGTGCACCTCAAGACCGCCGGAACCACCTGGCTCGAAGAGTTAATCGGTTTGGCGGAAGCCGGCGGCGACGGCCTCAAGTTGGCCAAGGAAGTCTACACCGAGGCCTTCGCCCATCGCGACGAGTTGTGCGAGCCGTACGCCGCCGTCATCGACATCCACTACGACCGCTTGCCCTCGCCCGCCGAGGTCCAGGCCTGGACCGCCCAGCAATACACGTCTGCGCTACGCCACGATCAATCCAACCCCGGATTCAATCCCGACGTGCGCCAGTTGCTGCACGTAGGCTACAAGGTGGCCTCCAAGATGGGCGCCCGATACCTGAACATGCTCGACCAGTGTGAGGAGTCGATATCCCGCAACGTCACCCAGAACCTCTTCGAGCGCCACATCCGCCCGCTCTTCCTGGAGAACTAGCATGCACTTGTGGGGCAGGATTGTATCCTGCGGCGGGTTTTCAACCCGCCTCTTGTTCTTGCTACCGTCCACCCTAGCTC
>JBAWDI010000097.1:0-2359 GCA_049590695.1 Bryobacteraceae bacterium | reverse complement strand
CTCTACGGGAGGCCTGTGACTTCCTCGGAGACGTGGACGTACCTGCATTCGCCGGTGTTCCGCGCCACGCCTCTGGATATGAAAGCGCAGGCCGATCTCAACTTCCTAGAAGGCATCAACCAGCTCGTCGGACACGGCTGGCCGTATTCGCCGCCGGAAGCTGGAGAGCCGGGGTGGCGCTTCTATGCCGCGGCGGTGTTCGACGATCACAATCCGTGGTGGATCGTCATGCCGGACGTGACGAAGTACCTGCAGCGCATCAGCTTCCTGCTGCGGCAGGGCAAGCCCGTTAACGACGTGGCGATTTACGTCGCCACGGCGGATAACATGGCGCAGTACCAGGCCGGGCGGGAACGCATCGGCGGCGGTTCCGGTGGCGGGATGGGATCGGAAGTGGCGGCCCAGGTATTGGACGCGGGATTCAACTTCGACTCCATCGACGACGAGGCCATCGCCCAAGTGGGAATCCCCTACCCCGTGTTGATCCTGCCGAATGTGGAGCGTATGCCCCTCGCAACTCTTCGGAAAATCCAGGCGTACGCCGAGGCGGGCGGCAAGGTTGTGGCCACCCGCCGCCTTCCCTCGCTGGCCCCGGGACTGGCGGAGGCCGAGAGCGACACGCCGCGGATTCGCGAGCTGGCGCGCGCTCTCTTCGAAGCCGCCGGCGCGCGCGGCAAGTTGGTGAAGGACGAGCAGTCGCTCGGCAAGGAACTGGCCGCACTCTACCCGCCGGACGTGCGATTCTCTTCCGACGCGGCCTCCCTCGGCGTGGTGCACCGGAAGGTTGCAGCGGGCGAGGTCTATTTCATCGTGAACACAGCCAACACGCCGGTTCACACCCAAGCGGCGTTTCGAGTGAAGGGCCTGAAGGCGGAATGGTGGGACCCGGTCAGCGGAAAGCGGTCGGCCGCAAGGACCGCATCGGGCGAAAGCGCGGCGGTGGCGCTCGACTTGCTGCCTTACGAATCGCGCGTGCTGGTGTATTCGGCGAACGCGCTCGCTCCCGCGCCGGGCCCAGAGGGCACCCCCGCGTCAACCGCGCGTGCGCCGCTGGATCTGAGTTCGGATTGGAAGATCACGTTCGGAAACGGGCACACAGTCGAGATGCGCGAACTGCGCTCCTGGACCGACATCGAAGACACGCGGTTCTTTTCCGGGCAGGCGACTTATGAGAAGACGTTCGACCTGACCGAGCTGTGGGTGCGCTCCGGCGGTGCAATCTATCTGAACCTCGGCGCAGGAAAGCCCGCCGCGCAGAACAGACGGGGTGGTGCGGCCATCGAGAGCCCCGTGCGCGAGGCGGCCCAGGTGTACATCAACGGCAGCCTGGCGGGTTCGGTGTGGAAGCCGCCCTACGAAGTGGACGCCACCCGGCTGCTGCGCGTAGGCGCCAATACCATCCGCGTGGTGGTGGCGAACCTGGGGATCAACCGGCTGGCGGGGACCGCGCGGCCCGATTACCGCCTTCTTAACCTGCGCTACACCGAGCGTTTTCAGGAGCAGGATTGGCAGAATGTGCAACCGGTTCCGTGCGGGATGTTGGGACCGGTGACGCTGACGGTGCGGTAGGGATCGGAATCGATGCCCGAGTTGCTGCGCGATCTACGCTTCGGCCTTCGCCTGCTGGCAAAGAGCCCCGTGTTTACCATCACCGCGGTGCTGCTGCTGGCCGTCGGCATCGGCGCCAATGCTCTGATCTTCAGTGTGACCGGATCGGGCGTCGCCGTGGGTCTCTGCGCCTACGCGGCGGCGGCCGTTTGGATACGCACCGTCCTGTATGACTTTCGTTCCTGGGAGCCAATGGTCGTAGTTTCCGTCGTGGTTCTGGTCGGGTTGGTAGCTGCGATTGCGGCAGCTCCGGCGGCATTGCGGGCCGTGCGCATCGATCCGGCACGGGCTCTGCGCGCCGAATAGGACAATGCCAGCAAGGTGACCGATACATGCGTCCCGAACAATGGCAGTGCTTTCAGAGGGCGGTCAAGCGCGAGGGGGGTTACCTGCGGTTGCCGGACTGCTTTCGGCCATTCAGAGGGGCTCCCTATACCAGTAGTCCTCGATCACGCGGATAAAGCGGTTGCCGGCATTCGAAACGAAGACGGCAAGCGACGCGCCTTCGCCCCTCGACCAGTCGACGCCCAACGTGTAGGAGGCCCCGCGCTGAAGCAGGAACACAACTCGAAATCCCTCAGCGGAGAGTACGCCGCCATCGTCGACGCGCCACAGATCTTCTCCTTCTCCCCGGAACACTGCCGGGTAATCGGCGAAGATCATCCGATGGCGCTCTATCACGACCAGACTGGCGAGGGCATCCTTGTCCCGATGAGAGAACTCGACCAGGACGAGGCGCCTGGCTGCCAGC
>JBAWDI010000096.1:0-9681 GCA_049590695.1 Bryobacteraceae bacterium | reverse complement strand
ATGGATGAGCATGCTTCACCCGCCTGGCGTTCCGTGGTTCGCGCGGTGGTGGACGCGGATTCCGGCCGGCTCATCGGATTGGGCGGAGTTGCGATCCTCCTCGGAGCGGAAGAAGGCGAGCTCTGGTACCTGCTGGATCCGGCGTGCTGGGGCCGCGGTGTGGGCGCCTGCTGCGCCGGGCAACTGGCCGCGCTGGGGTTCGGCGAACTCCAGCTTCATCGAATCTGGGCCACGTGTTTGCCTGAGAACCCGGCGTCCCGAAGGGTGCTGGAGAAGGTGGGGATGCGGAAGGAAGGCTTCCTCAAGAGCCACCTCAAAATCCACGGCGAGTGGAAGGATTGCTTCTTGTACGCCATGCTCCGCGAGGAGTGGGAATCCAGAGAGCGGGCGGCCGCGCCGTAGCGGGAGTTTCAGCGCTCCGGCTCATCCGCCACGGCAGCGCTCCGGTGCGGCAGGCGCGGCTTCTTGGGGGCGGTCACCATGGCGTAGGGGTCATCGGGCGGTTCCGGCTCCTCGCGCTTCAGGAGACGCTTGAGCGAGGCCATGGTATGGCGCATCCGTTCGCGCAAAGAGTGGCGTTCCATGTGGCTGGCCTGCTTTCTCAGATGATAGCAGCTTAACTGCTGCGAGTCCTGGAAGGCGCAGCGGATGCCAACATACGGTTTGCGGATCTGCGAAGACTCTTGCTGTCCTTGGGCTTCGCGGAGCGCATAAAGGGTAGCCATCACATTTTCGCCAGGCCCGATGTCGCTGAAATCATGAATCTGCAACCGCGCGCCGCGCTCGCCAAGCCGTATCAAGTGAAGCAGGTTCGCGCTGTGCCGCTTCGGTATAAACTAGCGGTCTGCGGCGCAAATGATGCACCTTATCCAACGCGCCGTGGAGCAGGCGTTTCGCCTGCCATGCCGGTATTCCTACCGGCATTCCCCGAAGAACGTCGGCACGGACGCCGACGTGGCAACCTAAAAGGTCGCTCCACGGATAGAGCGCGACGAACTATCGGGAGTGGATAAGGCGCATTTCTTGCGCCGCACTACACTAACGAGGGGTCGAATGACAAAATACGAGATCATCCTCCATTGGAGCGAGGAAGACGGGGCGTTCATCGCGGAGGTTCCCGAACTGCCCGGATGTGCCGCCGACGGAGCGACCAGGCAGGAAGCTCTAGCCAACGCGGAAATCGTCATAGGCGAATGGATCGAAACCGCGCGCGGATTGGGGCGTCCGGTCCCCGAACCCAAAGGCCGCCTCCTTGCTGCCTGACTCCGGCCACTCAAGCCGATAAAGAAATCGCCGCCCTGCGCCGTAGCGGGAGTTTCAGTGCTCCAGCTCTTCCGCCACAGCGGCGCCGGGGGTGCGGTAGTCTGTCGCCTGCCTCGCTAATTCCCCACCGCCATGGTCACGCCGGCCTGCGTGGAGACGCCGCCCACCTGCACCACCACCTGGACGGCGTTGCCGGCCTGAATACCGCTGGGGATTTGCGCGTTGATCTGCATCACGCCGGCTACCGCGTAGGGCGCCTGGCCGGCGTACTGCGGCGTCACGGATTGTCCGCCAATCGTCACGGCGACCGCTGCCGCCGGCTGCGGCAGGGGAGCGGCTCCCGGCAAACCGTCCACGCCCGCGGGATTCATCTGGCCCGCGCCGGTCAACCACAATGAGATGTAACTCCCCACTTTGGCGGGATGAGCCGGCCCGTTCACTGTGCCGTCCTGGTTGGATGCCGCCGCCTGGCCCTTGCCGGAACTGTCCGCCGTGAAGAGAGCCGGGGCCACCGCGGCCACTGGCACTGTCACGGGAGCGCTGCTTTGTCCCTGGTACTGGACGAAGACCTGCACGTTCGATCCCGCGACGGAGTACGGGACTACGGCGCCAATTTGGGTGGCGGAGGTATACAGCACGGGCGCCGGCGTGCCGCCGAATATGACGCTGGTGCCTGCCAGACTGGTGCCCACCAGGCCGGTGGTTGGGTCCAGCCGGTACTGCGTAAGCTGGGCAGGGCCCAGTCCGGAGCCGTAGAGTACCACCACCTCGCCGGGCGCCACCGGTCCGCCGACGCTGCTGGCAGCGTTGGTCACCGCGCCGATGGACAAGCCGTTGCCGGCGTACTGGAGCAGCCGGACGGCGTTGTTGGCCTCGTCCGCCATGTACAAGTTGCCGTTGTTCCCCAAAGCGATGGCGGAGGGAGAATTGAGTTGCGCCTGCGTGGCCAGACCGCCGTCCCCCGAGTAGCCTCGCGACCCGTTGCCCGCAATGCTCGCGATCAGGCCGTTGGGATAGACCTGGCGCACGCGATTGCTGGCGTCCAGGGTGAAGATGTCGCCCGCGGCATCCACGGCCACGCCGACGGGGCTGCCGATTTGCGCGCTGGTGGCTTGCCCCCCATCGCCCGAGTAACCCGCGAGGCCGTTTCCGGCGACCGTCGCGATCAGGCCGGCGGGGGTAACTTCGCGGATCGCGTTGTTCTCGGTGTCGGCGATGTACAGGTTGCCGGCGGCATCCACCGCGACGCCCTGGGGGCCGCTCAATTGCGCGTTGGCGGCCGGGCCGCCGTCGCCGGAGTACCCGGTGGATCCGTTTCCGGCCACCGTGCCGATCATGGCGCCGCTGGCCGAGACCTTGCGCACCCGGCTGTTGCCGAAGTCCGCGATGTACACGTTGCCGGAAGAGTCCACCGCCACGCCGATGGGCAGATTCAGTTGCGCGCTGGCCGCCGCGCCGCCATCGCCGCCATAGCCGGTAGTGCCGCTTCCGGCCACGGTGGTGATGACGCCGCTGGCGGCGGAGACCTTGCGCACCTTGGCATTCATGGTGTCGGCGATATAAAGATTGCCGGCGGCGTCCACGGCCAGCCCCTCTGGTCCGTGGAGTTGCGCGCTGGTGGCCGCGCTGCCGTCTCCGGAGCTGCCCGATCCGCCATTCCCGGCGAAGTTGGAGATGGTCCCATTCGGCGAAACTTTCCGGACCACGTTGTTGAGGGTGTCCGCCACGTACAGGTTGCCGGAAGAGTCCGCCGCCACGCCCTGCGGGTTGTTGAGTTGGGCCTGGATGGCCGCGCTACCGTCACCGGAATAGCTCAAAGTGCCGTTTCCCGCATACGTCGAGATGTTTCCGCCCGAGGCCACCTTGCGGATGCGGCAGTTCAGCGAATCGGCGATGTATAAATTCCCACCCGAATCCACGGCCACGCCGGTGGGGGAATTCAGTTGCGCTTTGGTGGGGTCCGAACCGTCGCCCGAGAATCCGGCGGTGCCGTTTCCGGCCACGGTGCTGATATCCAGGCTCTTGGCGTCGATCTTGCGAATCCGGCTGTCGCCGTTTTCGGCGAAGTAGACGTTGCCGGAGGAGTCCACCGCCAGCGCAAACGGCGCGACCAGGCCGGCGCTGGTGGCGTACCCGCCATCGCCGGTGTAACCGATGCTCCCGTCGCCGGCGATATAGTTGATGTTGCCATCGGTGGTGACCTTGCGGATGTACGCGTTTTGCGTATCCGCGATGTAGACGTTGCCGGAGGAATCCACGGCCACATCCTCGGGGCCGTGCAATTCCGCTGTAATGGCCAGGCCGCCATCGCCCTGGTAACTGGGAAAGCTGTTTCCCGCAATGGTGGCGATGTTGCCATCGGTGGTGACTTCGCGGATGGTGTTATCGCCGGTGTCGGCAATGTACACGTTGAAGTTGGTGTCGACGGCCACGCCCATGGGCAGGTGCAATTGCGCGCTGGTGGCCGGGCCGCCATCGCCGTAAGCGCTGGGGCCGCCGCCGGGGCTGATGGCGCCGGTGCCCGCGAAGGTGGTGATGATGCCCGATGTGCTCACTTGGCGGATGCGATTGTTCCTGGAATCCGCAATGTAGATATTGCCGTTCGGGTCGAAGGCGATGCCCTGCGGGGCGTTCAATTGCGCATTCACGGCGAGGCCGCCGTCGCCCGAAAAGCCCGCCCGCGAGTTTCCCGCGATGAGCGTCACGGTTCCAGTGGCATCGATCTTGAAAACGCAATTCGAGGCGCTGAAATAGAGGTTGCCCGCATTGACGGCGACGCGCCCCGGCTGCCCCATGGAGATACTCGCGGCTGCGGCTGGCGTGGCTGGCGGCGCGCCTCCGGCCACGGTCGATATGGAATACTGCTGCGCCAGCGCGATGGAGGCGCCCGCCAGCAGCGAAATGAATTTCAACATATGAAGCACATGATTCCGTTTCCTTCTCATGATAACGTCATCCGGGTGGGGCATGCTTTAGCTTGCCCAGACCTTTCATGACGCCACTGCCCCCGCTACCGCCTCCAGCGCCTGTGCGCAATCGGCACGGGTGGCGTCGTAGTGCGTCACCGCGCGCATCAGCCGCTCGTTGATGCCGTTGATCAGCACCCCGCGCGCCTTCAGCCGCGCGCTGATTTCGGCGCTGACGCGGCCCGTGGCGCTGACGTCGAAAACCACGATATTGGTCGCCACTTTCCGCGCATCGATTTGAATGCCGGGAATGCGGACCAGCCCTTCGGCCAGGAAGCGGGCGTTGGCATGATCCTCGGGGAGCCGCTGGGGCGTGTCTTCGAGCGCAATCAATCCCGCGGCGGCCAGAACCCCCGCCTGGCGCATGCCGCCGCCCAGCCGTTTGCGGTAGAGGCGGCCCTTGGCGATCAGACCGGCCGGCCCGGCCAGCATGGAACCCACCGGCGCGCCCAGCGCCTTCGAGAGGCAGAACATGACGGTATCCACCGGAGCCACGATCTCTCGCACTTGCACGTTCATTGCCGCGGCCGCGTTGAAGACGCGCGCGCCATCCATGTGCACCTTCAAACCGCGCTCGTGCGCGCCATCGCAGATTTCCCGGATGACACCCAAAGGGTAGACGGTCCCACCCGCCATGTTGTGGGTGTTTTCGATTTCGATCAGGCCGGTGGGCGCATAGTGCGGATGCGGCGGCCGGATGCTGCGCCGCACCTGTTCCCAGGTGAGGATGCCGTCCTCGGTGGGGATGGCCCGCGCCACGCACCCGGAGAACCACGCCATCATGGCCAGCTCGTAATCCAACACGTGGGCGCGGGAATCGCAGATCACTTCCTGGCCGTGCTCGGTATGGAGCTTGACCGCGATGGTGTTGCCCATGGTGCCGGTGGGGACGAATAGCGCGGCTTCCTTGCCGGCAATCTCGGCGGCGCGCTGCTCGAGACGGTTGACGGTGGGGTCCTCGCCGTAAACGTCGTCGCCGACTTCAGCCTCCATCATGGCGCGCCGCATGGCGGGCGTCGGCTTGGTGACGGTATCGCTTCGCAGATCGATCATGGGGTGATAAACTCCTGGAAAACTTCGTTGGAGAGCAGCACACCGCGGCCGGTGAGGCGGAGAACGCCGCCGTCGGTTTCGAGCAGGCCGGCATCCAGAAAGCGGCGGATGGGCTCCTCGAACCGCCGCCATTCCTCCGGCGCGGGACGAATGCCGGCCATCAGCCGCAGCCCGACGAAGAAGCGCTCTTCGTCGCAATGGGCAAGGGTACATTCGACGCGGGGCCGATTGAGATACGTCTCGACCGATTCCGGATTCTGCCGGCGCACGCGCCCGTCGAAGGAATGCGCGTCGGCGCCGAAGCCCACGTACGGCTCCAGTTTCCAATACTTGAGATTGTGCCGCGATTCGCAGCCGGGCCGCGCAAAGTTGGAGATCTCATACCGCGGAATGCCCAGCGCGGCGAGCCGCTCGACGGCCATCTCATAGAGTGCGGCCGTGCGATCGTCGCCGGGAGTCTCCCCCGCCCCGTAGCGTGCGCCGCCGCGCAGGATTTCCTTGCCCAGGCGGCTGTCCTCATCCACTTCCAGCATGTAGACGGAGACGTGCGCGGGGGCCAGCCGCTCGATCCAGTCGAGCGATTCGCGCCAGCTCGCCTCCGTCTGCTCGCTGAGCCCGGCGATGAGGTCGATGTTCATATTGCCGATGCCGGCATTGCGCAGCGTGCCAATCTCATCGGCCACTGTTTGAGCGGTGTGCTTGCGGCCGGTGCGCCGGATTTCCTCGGCGACGAAAGACTGAACTCCGAGGCTCACGCGGTTGATGCCGCACTCCACCCAGGCACGAGCCTTTTCGGCGGTGACGGTGCCGGGCGCCGCTTCGATGGTGGCTTCCGTCCAAGGGCGGCCGGGGATGGGGTCGAGCAGGCGGCGCAGGGCTTCCGGCGCCATGCCGCTGGGAGTGCCGCCGCCCAAATACACCGTCTCGGGCATCCATTCCCACTGACAGGCGCGGATCTCCGCCGCGAGCGCGTCCAGATAGCGCGCCTCCAGAGCGCGCGGGTACACGCCCGACGCGAAGTTGCAATAGGTGCACTTCTGCGCGCAAAAAGGATAGGCAAGATAAACGCCCGGCACTTTTCCGATTGTACCGGCTAGCCGGTGGGGCATGCTTTAGCTTGCCCCTACATCAATGACCTGCGTACCTGCCACTTTATCAGGCCGGATGACGACAACTGCGGCGGGGCACGGACGGCGTGGTGCAACCCCACCGGCGGCAAAGCCCGCCGGTGCCGCGACCGGAAGAAGGCGGATGCGCTATGTTTAAGCAATGTCCGAAAAAGTTGCCATATTCGATACCACGCTGCGGGACGGCGAGCAGGCGGCCGGAACCCGCCTCGGAAGCCGGGAGAAACTCACCATCGCCAGGCAGTTGGCCCGGCTGAATGTGGACATCATCGAAGCCGGTTATCCGGCGTCTTCGCCGGAAGACTTCGAGTCCGTTCGGCTGCTCGCGCGGGAGCTCAATGGTTGCACGGTCTGCGCTTTGTCCCGAGCCGTGGCCAGCGATATCGAGGCGTGCGGTAAGGCGCTGGCGGAAGCCAAGCGGCCGCGCATTCACACCGGGATCGGCGTCTCGGATATTCACATCACGGGAAAGTTCAGGGACGAAAAATACGGGAAGAACCTGGGCAAGAAGAAGGTCAAGATCGTCGAAATGGCGGTCGCGGCGGTCAAGCTCGCCAGGGAGTTTGTGGAGGACGTGGAGTTCTATGCGGAAGACGCCGGCCGCGCCGATCCGGTCTATCTCTTCGAGATGATCGAGGCGGCCATCGCGGCCGGCGCCACGGTCATCAATATCCCCGATACCACGGGCTATGCGGTGCCGGAGCAATATGGCCCGCTGATTGGGGCAATTAGAGAGAAGGTGCCGAACATCGGCCGGGCGACGATCAGCGTCCACTGCCACGACGATTTGGGACTGGCGGTGGCGAATTCGCTGGCGGGCGTTTGGAACGGGGCGCGGCAGGTGGAAGGCACCATCAATGGGATCGGCGAGAGGGCCGGGAATGCGGCGCTGGAAGAAGTCGTCATGGCGCTGCGCACGCGCCGCGACTATTTTAAGGTGCACACCGATATCGACGCCCGCGAGTTTGTCCGCACCAGCCGCCTGGTCTCCGATATGCTCGGAATGATGGTTCCGCCCAACAAGGCAGTGGTGGGGGGCAACGCCTTTTCGCACAGCTCGGGAATCCACGTGGATGGATTTCTGAAGGAGCGCGAGACCTATGAGATCATGCGTCCGGAAGACGTGGGCTTTGCCGAGAGCCGCGTGGTGCTGACGGCGCGCACGGGGCGTCACGGTCTCAAAGATCGCCTCACGAAACTTGGATACGCGCTGACGCAGGAGGAATTGGACCAGACCTACCAGCGATTCCTGGCGGTGGCGGACAAGAAGCAGGAGGTCTTCGACGAGGACCTGGCCGCCATTGTCCACGACGAAATTCATCCGGTTCCGGACGTGTACCGGCTGGAGTACATGCATATCTACAGCGGCACGTCGGCGATCCCCACGGCAACCGTCCGGGTCCGCATCAAGGATGAAGTCAGAGAAGGCGCCGCCATTGGAGACGGCCCGGTAGACGCGGTGTACAAAGCCATTTCCGAGGTGACGAAGAACACGGCCAAACTTGTGCGATACGAGATTCGGGCCGTGACCAGCGGCACGGGAGCGATGGGCGAGGTGACGGTGCAGCTCGAGCAGGGCGGCCGGAAGATGTTGGGGCGCGGCGCTTCCACCGACGTGATCGAGGCCAGCGCCAAAGCGTACGTGGACGGACTCAACCGGCTGGCGGGGCTGAGCTAGGTGGCTCATTGATATATTAAGGTGGTGAAGACCTTTTCCCGAAGGAACCTGCTTCGGATCGCTGCCATGGGTTCCGTGGCGCCGGCGTTTCGCGCACAGCAGCCGCCGGGCCCACAGGGCGCCCCCTCCGTGCCGCTGCCTTTGCCCGTGGTCACGCCGGCCGCAACGCGCTCGGTGGTGTCCCTGGTGCGTGGCGAGAACCGCCGCAAGAACGTCTATGACGCGCTGATGGCCATCGACCCGGAACTGGCCCCGGCGCTCCAACGTAAGAACTACGTTCTCATCAAGCCCAACCTCACCAGCACGGTGAAGCAACTGGCCGCCACGCACGCCGACACGCTGCGCGGCATCCTGGACTACCTGGCGCCGCGGTTCAAGGGGCCGGTGATCGTCGCCGAGGCGTCCTCCGGCAACACCCTGGACGGTTTCGACAATTTCAAGTACCGGCAGTTGATCGGGGAATATCGATCGCCGAGAGTGGAACTGATCGATCTCAATCGGGAAGGCAAGTACATAACCGCGCCGTTGATCGACACCAATCTCCAGATGTTCCCGGTGCGGCTGGCCGCGCGTCTGATGGACCCCGATGCGTTTATTGTGAGCGCGTCGATACCGAAGACGCACGATTGCGTGGTGGCGACAATGGGCGTGAAGAACCTGGTGATGGGCGCTCCGCTGCACAGCCCGGTGAACGGTCCGGACGGGTGGAACGACAAAATGAAGCTGCACACAGGGATCAGGCAGCCGCCCTTGGGACCTCACTTGATGAACTACAACCTCTGTTTGACCGCGCAGAAACTGGCTCCGTTCTGGGGCGCCACGGTGATTGACGGCCTGGAGGGCATGGAGGGGAATGGCCCGGTATCCGGGACGCCGGTTCCTTCCCGCATCGCCATCGCCTCGCTGGATTACATCGCCGCCGACCGCGTGGGAGTGGAAGCCATGGGTATCGACCCGCGCTGGGTGGGCTACCTGCAATACTGCGAGCAGGTGGGCATCGGAAACTACGATATCTCGAAGATCGAGATTCGGGGCGAGAAGATCGCCGCAGTGGCCCGGAAGTACCGCTTGCACGCGAACACGGACCGCAATTTGCAGTGGATGGCTCCCCTGGTTACACAATGAACGGAGCCGAGTGTCTTCTGAGAACCCTGCTGGCGCATGGAGTGGACACCTGCTTCATGAACCCGGGCACGTCCGAGATGCAGTTCGTAGCGGCGCTGGACCGCGTCCCGGGGATGCGCAGCGTGCTGTGCCTGTTTGAGGGAGTCTGCTCGGGCGCGGCCGATGGCTATGCGCGCATGTTGCGGCGGCCGGCCGCCACACTGTTGCACCTAGGGCCGGGATTGGGCAACGCGCTGACCAACTTTCATAACGCGCGGAAAGCGCGGTCGCCCGTGGTGAGCATCGTGGGGCAGCACACCACAGGGCACTTGCGCTGCGACGCCCCGCTCTCGGCCGACATCGAGGCGTTCGCGCGCCCGGTTTCGAGTTACGTCCGAAGTTTGGAACGGGCGGAGGATATGGGTGAGGCGGCCGCGGCCACCATCCGCGCGGCGTGCGCACCGCCGGGGGGAGTGGCGACTCTGATTGT
>JBAWDI010000095.1:0-1551 GCA_049590695.1 Bryobacteraceae bacterium | reverse complement strand
TGCAGGTTGGCCACGTTGGCGCAGGCAATCAAAAGAACGAACCCGACCACTCCCATGAGCATGTAGATGCCTTCATCGGGGCCGTCGCCCAACGTGCGGACGAGGTCCTGCACGCTGGCGCGGACCGCGGTGTTGGTGGCCGGATACTGGAGTTCCAGCCGGCGGGCGATGGTATCCATCTCCGTCTGCGCGGCGGCCAGCGAGACGCCTGGTTTGAGGCGCGCCATCACATCCAGCGAGCGGCGGCCGCGCGGCGCGCTGGCGGCCGCTGGCGGCAACGGAGCGAAGAGGTCGTCATCCTCCCAGGAATAGCGGAACCCGGCGGGCAGAATGCCCACGATTTTGTGGCTCACGCCGTCGATGGTCACGCTGGCGCCGAGGACGCCGCTCTTGCCGGCGAAGCTGCGCTGCCAGTATTTGTAGCCGATGGCGGCGACGGGCGGCGCGCCGGGGGCGTAGTCCTGGGGCGAAAAGACGCGGCCCATGGCGGGGCGTGCGGTGAAGAGATCGAAGAAATCGGCGGAAACACGCGCGGCCGGCACGCGTTCCGGCTCGCCCGCGCCGGTCACGATGGGGTCAAAGCTTTCGACGCCGGCGATTAGCGAAAACGCGCGGGCCTGTCGCCGCCAGTCGAGGAAATCGGCGTAGGAAACGCCCATGGTGTCGCCGCGGCGACGCGTTTCGATCATGACCACGCGATGCGCGTCTTCGACCGAAGGCAGCGGCCGCAGCACGAAGGCGTTCAGAAAACTGAAGATCGCCGAATTGGCGCCGATTCCGAATCCCAGCGCGAGCACCGCCATGGCCACGAAGCCGGGATTCTTGGAAAACAGGCGAACGGCGTATCGGATGTCATTCCAGAGCATGGGCCATCTCTCCTATAAAAACGTGGGCAAGAATTATGGCCGCTGATGAACGCAGATAAACGCGGATTGAAAACAAGATTCTCATCGGCGTTCATCGGCGTTTATCGGCGGCCCAAATCATTTCTTCCTAGCTTCTCAGGCCTCGACGCGAAATTCGCCGTACTGGTGCACCGCGGCTTCCTGCTCTTCCACGCCGCGCACGTCCGCCCAGCGCGGCCCGCGATAGAGCAGGCCGCCCAGTTGCGAGAGCTTCTCTTCAGACCCCGCCGCGTACACTTCCACGCGGCCATCGTCCAGGTTGCGGGCGTAGCCGGTCAGCCCCAACTCGGCCGCCGCGCGTTGCGCGAAATAGCGGAACCCCACACCCTGCACGCGCCCGCGAACGATCCACCGCCGCGCTGAATCTCCTTTCGCAGCCATGCAAGACTAGACCCCCGGCGGCCGGCGCTTATGCCAATCGCTGCGGGCCTGAAACTCCTTGCCGACGGCCAGCAGCAGGTTCTCCGAAAACGGCACTCCCACCACTTGCAGCGCCAGCGGCAGGTTCCCCGCGAAGCCGCATGGCAGCACCAGCGCGGGCAGCCCCGCCAGGTTCCCGGCTGGAATGATGGTGCGGAATCCGGGATCTGCCGGCGCGGTCCGGCCAGCCGGTCCGCCGCGGTCGAGCGGCTGATCGATGCTGGTG
>JBAWDI010000094.1:0-2770 GCA_049590695.1 Bryobacteraceae bacterium | reverse complement strand
CCCGTGTACGGCGCCGCGCCGGCGAACCGTGGCGGTGCGACGCCGGCGACTTCGGGCCTGCTAGGTCCGGTTCGCCTGGTGGCGCGGTAAAGGTTGAGAAGCTGTTAAAGTTCGCGAGTTGACAGACGGAAGCGTCTGTCCCACTTTGGCCCACAAGGCTTGCGTTTTTGTGGGGCAGGCGCTTTCGCCTGCCAACCGTTTTGAAGGAGTCTCACGTGAAGAAGGTTCTGAGTACGCTAGCGATCATTCCGTTGCTGGCCGCAGTCTTGCCGGCGCAACGGCCCTGGCAACAAATCACGGTTCCGTCGGTGCGCGACGTGGCCGCCAACTTCAAAGCGCCGCCGCACGAATACGGCGCCATCCAGCCCTTTACCAGTTGGAACGGCCCGGACGCCAACGAAAGGAAGGCCAGGATCGTCCAGGACCTCGACCGGCTCTCGGCCAATGGCATCTTCATAGTGAACGTCTCGCCGGGACGCGGCATCCCGGCGTACCTCTCGCCAGAGCACATGGCCCAGATGAAGTTCATCGTTCAGGAGGCCAAGAAGCGGGGGATGAAGATATGGCTCCAGGACGAATCCGACTACCCCAGCGGGTTTGCCGGCGGCAAAATCCGCCAACTATACCCACAACTCGGCATGCAGGGCATCGTGGCCGATATCCACGTCCACGTGGCGCCCGGCCAGACGCTCACCATGCCGGTGCCGTCGGACACTCTCGGAATCATGGCAACCGAGACAGCCCGGGACGGAACATTGCACAACACAGTTCAAATTCCGGTCCCCGCGGACGGCCAGCTCAAGTGGACCGTGCCCAACGAAGGCTCGACTCCGAATGAGCCCGGTTACGCGTGGGAGGTGGTTTTCGTGCGGCACATTTACGTCAGCTCGCCGACGCGGAACTTCAATCGCGAGGACGGCACCCGCGCCAAGGACGCCTATTATACTCTGATCGACTACCTGGATCCGGATGCCACCCGCGCCTTCATCAAGATTGTGCACGAAACCTACCGGCAGGCCATCGGCGATGAATTCGGCAAAACCGTGCTGGGCTTCTTTGGCGATGAGCCGGACTATTCCATCGCCGGCTCGCCCTGGACTCCCAAACTGCTGGAAGAATTTCAGGCGCAAAAAGGATACGATCTGAAGCCCTACATCACCCGGTTCTTCGCCGGCAAACTGTCGGATGAGGAGCAGCGGGCCAAAGCCGACTACTGGGACGTTTGGAGCGGCATTTTCCGAAATAGCTTCTTCGGTGTCCAAGCCGAGTGGTGCGCCAAGTACAACGTGGAATACCTGGTGCACCTGAACCATGAAGAGACCATGACGGCCCTGGTTCGCAGCGAGGGCGACTTCTTTCGGGACGAGCGATACCCGCAGGTGCCTGGGATCGATAATCTGAGCCAGCTTCTGCCAAGTCTGGTCCACAGACCGGACGGAACGTGGCGGATCAACAACAATTTTCCCAAGCTGGCGTCTTCGGCCGCGCACCTGTTCGGCAAGCCCAAGGTCTGGGCCGAAGAGGGAGGCGGACCGGGCATCGACGGCAAATACCAGTTGGATTTTCAACTGGTGCGAGGGGTAAACGCTCTCCAGATCCGGGTTCCGGTCCGCGGTTTTGGAGACCCGTCCCTGGCGCCCACCGGTCCACCGCTAGCCGTGCCGCCGGAGGCGTCCATGATTGCGTGGTACGCCGACCGGGGCGGCTATCTGATGGCCATCGGACGCCCGGCCGCGCAGGTGGGTCTCTACCACCCGGTCAACAGCATGTGGATGGGCGACGAAGAAGCCGACCCCAGCACGACGAAGCTGGGCTGGCAGTTGTACGAACACCAAGTGGAGTGGGATTACTTCGACGAGCAATCGCTCAGCTCGGTGGCCACTATCGCCGATGGCGGTTTCAAGGATCTCAGCGGCCAGGTTTTCCGGGCTATCGTGGTTCCGTCCTCTTCGGTGATCACGCGCACCGGTCTGGAGCGTTTTAAGGCGTTCGTCAAAGCCGGTGGCAAGGTGATCTTCGTGGGCGAGACGCCGAAGATAGTAGTGGACAAGACGTTTCTGAATTCCAAGGACGTGCCCGACCTGAGCTTCGCCACGCTGATCGAGCCTTCGGGCGACATCACGGCGCGCGTGATCGCGGCGCTGCCCAAGCCGGATGTGAAGCTGGACGCCGAGTTTCCGCGATTGACGTACGCGCACCGGACCTGGAGCGACGGCGATATGTACCTCTTCTTCAATGAGAGCGACAAGGAGGAATCGCGCGTCGCAACCATCGCGGGCCACGGCCAGGCGCAGGCGTGGGACCTGGGCACGGGCGAGATTCATCCCCTCTCCGCCGCCACTGCCGAGGGCGATTCCGTGCGTTTTCCGCTGGTGCTGGGACCCTACGAAGCGAAAGTGGTTGTAGTCGGGCCGCTTCCCGCTGGGGTAGCCGCTCTGGAGCCCTCTTTTGCATCCGGCGATACTCTCGCGGAACTGGGCGGAGACTGGGCCTTGGATCTGAATGGTAAGCAAGTCAACACGCCTCTGAAATCGTGGCAGGATCTGGGCACGGCATCGTTTGCGGGTCCGGCCACGTATCGCAAGCAGTTCACGGCCGCCGCCGCGCCAGCGGGGAAACGGGTGTTTCTGGAAATCGGCGATGTGCACGATTACGCCAAGGTGAAGGTGAACGGGAAGGAATTCGAAGCACACGCCTGGCAACCCTACCGTTGGGACATCACTAGCGCTCTGAAGACCGGCTCCAATGATCTGGAGGTACAGGTGTACGC
>JBAWDI010000093.1:0-1957 GCA_049590695.1 Bryobacteraceae bacterium | reverse complement strand
GGTAGGGGCCGGGCATGCCCGGCCCCTACGTGGGTGGCTTCTCCTCCAGCATGGCCCGCAAGCTGGCGATCTCGCGCTTCAGCTTGCGCTCGCGCGCCACCATCATCAGGACGTAGATCGCCAGGATCACCCATGCCGCCGTAAGGCCGTAGCTCAGAAATTCGTACTGGTGCTGCAACCGCTCCGCGTCGGATACGATCTGCGCGGCCAGCGGCGTTTGCGTTATCAGGTGCATAAAAGAAACTCCGTCACAGGGTATGCGCCGTGCGGCGCAGCGAATCGATTTCCCGTTGCGCTTCTTCCTGCCGCAAGCGCACGGCCACCATCACGATGCCAAGCAGCAGCATCGCGGCCATGTTCCAAAGCAAGTGCTTCGTCCAGTCCGGCGGGAAGCTTCCACCCGCCCAGAAGACCGGCGCCGGATGCTGCGTGCGCCACCACTTGATCGAAAAGACCACGATCGGAACATCGAGGAAAGCGAAAATGGAAAACACCGCGGCAAAGGTCGCTCGCTGCGTCGGTTCCTCGATGGCCTGGCGCAACATCAGGTAGCCCGCGTACAGCAGCCAGCACACCAGCGCCGAGGTCAGGCGCGCGTCCCAGGTCCACCAGATGCCCCAGATCTCGCGGCCCCAAATAGAGCCGGTGACCAGGCCGACCGTGGTGAACGCCAGCCCCACCTCTGTAACAGCCACCGCCGCGGCGTCGAACCTGAAGTTCTTGGTTACCAGGAAGCCCGCGCTCGCGAATAGCGCCGCGCAGGCCGCGGTTATAGCGGCGGCCCACATAGGGACGTGGAAAAAGATGATCTTGAACGTCACACCCTGCTCGGTCTCTTCCGGCAGGCGCGCGATGGCGTTGATATTCCACGCCAGGATCGCGATCGCCGCAATGCCCAGAACGTAAAGGATCTTTTCACGCATAAACCACCATCATCCCACCAGCACCGTCTCCACCAGAACCAGCGAGACCGCCGTGTAAACCACGTCGAACCCGATCAGCATTTTCAGCCACGCCACCGTGTCCGGCCCGATCGGTTGGCCGGCCACCAGCCCGGTGGTCAACTGCATCGCGCCCAATAGCGCCGGCACCAGGATCGGATAGGTCAGCATGGGCAGCATCACTTCCCGCAGCCGGATGTTGACCGTGAGCGCGCTGAACATCGTGCCAATCACCGTCAGCGCCCAGGTGCCCAGCGCCAGCACCAGCATGAGTTCCCCGAATTGCGAGGTCCACCGCACATTGTAGAAGATGCCGAACACCGGCAACGAGACCAGCTCCACCGCCAGCACCAGCAGGAAATTCGCCATGGCCTTGCCCAGGAACAGGGCCGCTCCCGAAATGGGCGCCGCGATCAGCGCGTCCAGGCAGTCGTTGGGCAGCTCGCGCGCAAAGCTGCGGTTCAGCACCAGCGCCCCCGCGAACGCGAACACGATCCACAACAGCCCGCCCGAGATTTCCCTCGTGGTCTCCTCCGTGGGGTCGAAGGCGAAGCTGAACAGCAGCAGGATCACCAGCGCAAAAGCCAGCGACGCGTTGATGGCCTCCTTGGTGCGCAGCTCGGCGCGCAAATCCTTGGCCGCGATGACCAGCACCTGCCGCAAGAATCCCATCAGCCCTCGCCGTACCGCGCGTAAACCAGGCCGGGATCTGCCGCCATTTCCGGCGTCGACGCGCCGCAAAATGCCGCCTGTCCGCGGTTCAACAGCGCGACGTGCGAGGCCAGTTCGAGGGCTTCCCGCAACTGGTGGGTCGAGAGGATGATGGTCTTACCCTCCGCCAGGGCTTGGCGGAGCAGCGTTTGCAGCACCGCAATGGCGCGATCGTCCAGCGCCGTGAACGGTTCGTCCAGCAGCAGCACCGAAGGCTGGTGCAGAAAGGCGCGCGCCACCGCCAGCCGCTGCCGCATGCCGCGCGAAAACTCGCGCACCAGCCCGTTCCGCACGCGCTCCAGGCC
>JBAWDI010000092.1:0-15307 GCA_049590695.1 Bryobacteraceae bacterium | reverse complement strand
GTCTCGCCCAGCCTGGCGTCGGGCAACCCGACCACGTATACGTCGGCGATCTTCGGATGGGTGTGCAGGAAGTCTTCCACTTCGCGCGGATAGATGTTCTCGCCGCCGCGAAAAATGGTCTCCTTGGCGCGTCCCTTGAAGCTGAAGTAGCCGTCGGGCCGCATCACCGCCAGGTCGCCGGTGTAGAGCCAGCCCTCTTTGTCGATCACCTCGGCCGTGGCCTTGGCGTCGGCATCGTAGCCCTTCATGACCAGGTACCCGCGCGTCGCCAGCTCGCCCTGCTGTCCGATGGGCAGCCGGCGGTGCGTCTTCGGGTCGACGATCTGGATCTCCGTATTGGGCAGCGCCGTCCCCACCGTGGTCACGCGCAGCTCCAGGGGATCGTCCGCCCGCGACATGGTGATTCCCGGCGACGATTCCGTCTGTCCATACACAATCGTGATTTCGGGCATGTGCATGCGCTCCACCACGTGCCGCATCAACTCGATGGGACACGCCGACCCCGCCATCACGCCCGTGCGCAGCGAAGTCAGGTCGAAGCGCTCGAATTCGGGATGCTCCATCTCCGCGATAAACATGGTGGGTACGCCGTAGAGCGCCGTGGCCCGCTCGCGGTGAACGGCCTCCAGCGTGGCCAGGGCGTCGAACTGCGGCGAAGGCAGAATCAGCGCAGCCCCCGATACCACCGACACCATCGACCCGATCACCGACCCGAAACAATGGTAGAGCGGCACCGGCGCGCAAATGCGGTCCTTTTCCGTCGCCTTCAGACCCTTTCCCATGGCCACGCCGTTATTCAGCAGGTTGCGATGCGTGAGCATGGCGCCCTTGGGAAGGCCGGTGGTGCCGGAGGTGTACTGGATGTTCACCACGTCATCCGGCTGCGCGGCGTCTTTCGGGAAATCGGTTCCGCCGGCGATCATGGCCTGCCACGATTCGTCGCCCAGCCAGACCACGTGCTCCAGGGGCAGCGTGTCGCCATCGCGCGACTCCTCCAGAATTTGGCGGTAGTTGGCCCGCGAATCCTTCTCGTGCAGGAACAGCGCGCGAATGTGCGACTTGGCCAGCACATACCGCAGTTCGTGCGAGCGGGAGGCCGGATTGACATTGACCAGGATGACTCCCGCGCGCGGCGCGGCATATTGCAGCAGCACCCACTCCAGGCAGTTGCTGGCCCAGATGCCGGCGCGGTGGCCGGGCCGCAGCCCCAGCCCGGCCAGCCCTCGCGCAGTGCGTGTCACCTCGCGGTCCATCTCGCTCCAGGTCAGGCGTACCCCCTCATGGCACACCACCAGCGCTTCGCTATCGGGAAACTTCCTGGCCGTCTCGGCGAGCGCTTGTGAGAGCGTCAGGTTGAGAAGGGGCACGGCTGCCCCACGCAGATAACTGAGCCCCGCGGCTTCAGATTCCAGCTCAGTGGTTTTGGGCACGAACTCACAGTGTACCCGATGGTGAAGTGCAGCCACCTTGTCGGGCTATAAGCCGACAAGAGGCCGAAGCAGCTTGTTTACAAAATGAAAATGGCATATCCTTTTGTTAGGAGAACTCTAACGAAAGGATTCTGTGCCCGCAACAAGGGACCAGAGCCCGCGACTGGGCCGCTACATCGTCAAAGCCTACGGTGAGGAGAGGGTCAGAGCGTTCGTGCCGCCGCCGCTCCCGCCGAATCCTCCGGTTCGCCTGGAGGCTCTCCAGCACCTGCTCGAACAGGCGAACCAGTCTCTCGGCCGGCTTGACGGCCTAGCCTCCGTTCTACCCAACCTATCGCTGTTCATCTACGCCTACGTTCGCAAGGAGGCGGTGCTCTCCTCTCAAATCGAAGGCACTCAGTCGTCGCTCTCCGACCTGTTGCTCTTTGAGAACGACGAGGCGCCGGGAGTGCCGCTGGCTGACGTACAGGAGGTCTCGAACTACGTTGCGGCGCTGAATCATGGCCTCGAACGGCTGCGCGGGGGCTTTCCACTTTCCTTGCGGCTCATCCGCGAGATCCATGCGGTCCTTCTATCGAAGGGCCCGGGCAGCGACAAACAGCCGGGCGAATTCCGGCATAGCCAGAACTGGATCGGCGGCGCCCGTCCGGGAACCGCAGTCTTCGTTCCGCCACCGCCGGAACTGGTCCTCGATTGCATGAGCGCCCTCGAACGATTCCTGCACGACGAACGGCCGGATCTCCCGCTGCTCATCAAAGCCGGTCTGGTTCACGTCCAGTTCGAGACGATTCACCCGTTCCTCGACGGCAACGGCCGCCTTGGCCGGCTACTCATCACATTTTTGCTATGCGCGGCCGGCGTGCTGCGGGAACCAATCCTCTATCTGAGCCTCTACTTCAAGCAGCACCGGCCGGCTTACTACGACCTGCTGGACCGAGTGCGGGCCAAGGGCGACTGGGAGACTTGGCTGGAATTCTTCCTGACCGGCGTAAGGGATACCGCCGAACAGGCCGCCGCCGCCGCGCGCCGCATCGTCGCGGTTTTCGAGGAGCACCGCCACAAAATCGAGGCGTTGGGCCGTCCAGCGGCATCCGCGCTGCGCGTATTCGAACACATGCAGCGGAACCCGATCGTGTCGATCCCCGCCACTGCCCGGAGCATCGGCATCTCCGCGCCGACCGTGGCGAAATCCATCGAGCACCTTCGGCACTTGGGCATGCTGCGCGAGATCACCGGGCGGCAACGCCACCGGCTATTCGTCTACGATGCCTACCTTGCGATCCTGAACGAGGGAACGGAACCGATTCGGTGAACCATGAAGGGCGACGTCCTGGCGCATGCCTCCGCCGCGGGAAACTGCTTTGACGGGGGAATCGGAGGCGAAAAGGTCGTAAACTGGAATATCCGCACGCTAGCCGTCCGTGAGGTCATATGCCGCTCTCCGTGGCCGTTGTAGCAGCCGTTCTTGCAGTGGTCTTATCGATCCTTCTGGTATTCAACTTCAAGCGGTTGCGCCGGCTGGAAGCCGAGGCGGTTGCGCTCCGGGAAGAGAAATCCGATCTTCAGCGCCGCCTGGCGGTTGAGGAGCAAAAGTCCGGGCGCCTCACTGAGGTGGAACGCGATTTGGCGGAGGGAAAGCAGTTGGCCGATCGCTTGCGCGATGCCAAGAGCGCCATGGAAACGGAGTCCGCGAGAGTTACGGAGGCCCTGTCGCACCGTGATTCCGACCTCGCTGAACTGAAGGCGCGCCTGGCCTCGACCGAGGCGAAGAAGACGGAGTTTGAGACCCGTCTGGCGTCGGTCGAGGCTACCCTGGAACAGGAGCGAAAACAGGCTGTCGAAAAACTCGCCTTGCTTACCGAGGCCAGAGAACGCATGACTAGCGAGTTCAAGATTCTGGCGGCCGAGGTGATGCAATCCCATAGCGAAACCTTCAGCAAGCAAAACAAGGAACAAATCGAAATCATCCTGGCGCCGCTGCGCGAGAAACTCGGGGAATTCCAATTGGGGCTTCAAGGCGCACAAATTGAGACCGCGAAAGAACGTGAAGCCTTGGTCCAGCAGATACGCGATCTCTCGGCGCACAGCGCCAAGATGACTCTCGAGACCTCCAATCTTACGCGGGCGCTGAAAGGCGAGGCCCAGACACAAGGGGCATGGGGAGAAATGATACTCGCGTCCATCCTGGAGCGATCGGGCCTGCGTGAGGGCGAGGAGTACGTCATTCAACAGAGCCACACAACCGAGGAAGGCGCCCGCCTCAAACCCGACGTGGAAGTGAATCTCCCTGGCGGCCAGAAGATCGTGATCGACTCCAAGGTGTCTTTGGTGGCATTCGACGATTACGTCAACGCCGAAAGCGAGGCGGAACGGGGTGCCCATTTGAAGCGCCACCTCACCTCGATTCGCACGCACATCAAGACGTTGTCCAGTAAGGAATACCACTCGGCCGCGGGCAGCCAACTCGACTACGTCGTGATGTTCATACCGATTGAGGGAGCACTCGCGGCGGCGTTGCAGGAAGATCCGGGCCTGACGGCGGAAGCGGTAGGAGCTAACGTCGCCATCGCCACGCCCACGACCCTGATGATCGCCCTCCGGACCGTAGCCAACGTCTGGCAGGTGGAACGCCGCAACAAGAATGCCGAGAGGATCGCCCGGAGGGCCGGGAAGATTTATGACAAGCTAGTCGGCTTCCTTGAGGACATGACCTCGTTGGGCAATCGCATCGGCCAGGCACGCGTATCCTACGACGAGGCCATGGCTAAACTGACGTCGGGCCGAGGCAACCTCGTAAACCAGGTGGAGCAGCTCAAGGTACTGGGAGCCAAAGCCAGTAAGTCGCTTCCGGCAAGTGTCCTGGATGAGAACGACACGGAGCCGTCACCGTCGCCGGAGGGCCCGGGTGCTTTGCCGGAAAAGCTGGCGGCGAGCGCCACGGGCTGACGAACCGCCTCAGGGCCGGCGAATGGGCGCCGGGCATGTCCTGGCGCACCACGGGCCACCGCCCTCAACCCTCCTGTCGCACTTGGGCAGCGCTCTCAACCCCGTCCGCTGCACACCCCGGGAACGAGGGAGGCAGCCTGCGCCTGTCACGGCGTATACTGGAGGAAAGAGCTATGACCATCCCCGCAAGGTATGAGAACGGTGTGTTCAGGCCCCTCCAGGACGCGCCGATCAAAGAGGGCACGGTTGTCGAGGTGCATGTGCCGGTAGAAGCGTCCGCTACGAGACCGCGATCTATTGGCGATTCGCCCTTCGCGGGCATGTGGAAGGATCGTGAAGACATGGCCGATAGCGTCGAATACATAAACCGCCTTCGCGGGGAACTCCACGGCTGATTCCAGCCCTGCACAAAGCGATCGCATGCCATTCCTGATCGACAGCAATGTCTTGATCGACGTTTCACGGGGCAACGCGGCGGCAATCAAGTACGTCGATGGTCTTGCGGAATCATGGGCACTTTCACAAGTGACCGCCATGGAGCTAATCGTGGGCGCTCGAGGCAAGCGGGACCTTGCCACGATTGACGGTTTTTTGTCGCTGTACCCAGTCATACCGCTCAGCGACAGCATCGGCACGGGAGCCTACCGACTCCTGAAAGCCTATGCCAAATCACACGGGCTTCACGTGTTCGATTCGCTTGTCGCGGCGACTGCCATGGAGAAGGCGCTCACCCTGGTCACCCTCAATCGAAAGCACTGTCGGATGATCGAGGGCCTCCAGCTCGAAGTGCCCGACTACTAAAGTTTCAGCGATTGCCCCGCCAACGCCTCATCGCGCCGCTGGCGACAGGATTTGAGGCACTTCCGGCGCCAGACCGTCCTTGATTACAACCGGTTTGGAGTCGAACGTGATCGTCGCGGGCTGCAAGCCTTCGCGCGTGGCCGTCAACCGGATCGTCCCCGGCATCAGAGTCGAGCGCATGGCCACGCGGTTGATGCCGTCCTCGGTGTTGAGGTAGAGGTTGTTGGTGGAGTTGATCTTGCCGGAGTTATAGCCGCCGCGCCAGATGGCGGGGCCGGTGGCCGAGACACTTCTCCCCACTGAAGCCCAGGTGAAATCGACGCGGGCGTCGTCGGTGGGGCAGCGCTCGCCGCTCGAGTCGACCACTTCAAAGTCGATCAGGGCGACATCTTCGCCGTCGGCGCGCAGGCCCCCTGGAGCGGTATGGAGGGTGAGCTTGATGGCCGCGGGAGCCCCGGCGGTCTTCAGTTCCTGCTGTACTGCGGCAACACCGCCTTTGTAGCCGACGGCCTTGATGGTGCCGGGTGCGAACGCGATGTTCGGGAAGGCATAGAGATAACCGTTCTCCGGCTGGGTGACCTTGCCTCGGGAAACGCCGTTCACGAAGAATTCGACGCTGTCCACATTGTTGGCGATGACGTTCATCGTCTTGGTGGTGTTGGCCGGGTAGGTCCAATGCCCGATGATGTGGATGTCGGGCTTTTCGTTCTGCATCACGCGCTCGACGAAGTAAGCTTCCTTGGGCAGGCGCATGGCGTCGATCTTGCCGCTGACGCGGGCGACCTCGCTCGAATCCTGCCGGCCGTCGGCGTCGGAATCGATGAAATAGATGGATGCGTAGGCCGACCACTTGGAGTGCTCCGGATCGGTGTTGGAAATGCGGTTGGACCAGAACAACCAATATCGCTTGACCTGCGCCAGGGCGAAGGTCTCGGAATTGTAGTTCCAGGTATCGTTCGGCCCCTTCTTGAAGCCGAAGTAGGGAGGTGAGTAGTCGTCCCAGAAGCGGCGGGCACCTTCATCGCGGAAATCCTCGGTCTCGATGAGGGGAGTCTTGTCGCGGGCCTGGGTGTTGTAAGGCCCGCCCAGCATGGTGCCGAACCATTCCGTAACGGCCACCGCCCCCGGGTCCATGAGCGAGCGGCACCCCATAACCCGGCCGCCGTGCGGGTCCAATTCCTTGCGCATGTCCACCATCTGCCGCATCTGGGCCGCGGTGACTCCGGTGTTGCCCGCCTCCCAGAAGAGAATGCTGGGGTTGTTGCGGAGGTAGATGATGGTGTCGCGCATGACCTCCGCGCGCTGCTCCCATTGCTGGCCTTGCGCGTCCTCTTCCTTGTCGCCGGCGGGCGCGATCTCGACGATGCCGAACCGGTCAAACGCTTCGACATCCACCTTCTCCGGCGCCACGTGCATCCAGCGCATGTAATTGCCGTTGGAATCACGCAGCATCCGGGCCGTGAAATCGTGCATCCACTCGGGATAGCCGGCGCCGACGCCGGCCCATTCGTCGCTGGAGCGCTGGGCGAATCCCTTGAGATAGACGAACTTGTCATTGATATACACGCCGCCCGTGCCGGCGCCGCCCTTGAATTCCGTCTTGCGGAAGCCGGTGGTCGTCTTGTTGACGTCGACCACTTTCCCATCGACGGTCAGGATGGTGTAAACGTCGTACAAATAGGGATCGTCGGGGCTCCAGAATCGGGCATCGGCCAGCGGGCCGGTAGCGGTGAGCACGGTCTTCGCGCCGGACAATATATCGACGCCGGCGCCCTGGAACGTGGCGCGCACCACGCCGTCCTTATCCACCACCACGCCCGACAGAGTGACGTTGGCCTTGGGGACCCTGCGGTCGGCCGTGGCATTGTGAACCTGCGATTCGACTGTGACGTCGCAGCTACGGCCCGCGATGTTGTAGTTGCCGCAATAAATATAGGTGCCGGTCGTCTTCAGGCCGTAATACAGTGGCAGGGTCTGGTAGATCTTCCCCGTGAGGTGCAGCCACACCCGCCGGTTGATGCCGCCGTGGTCGGGGTTGAAATCGTTGGCGTTCCACCGGTACATCGTGTCCGTAGCCCGCTCCTTATAGCTGGTGCGGTTGTCCACTTCGACGGCCAGCACGTTGTCCTGGTCGCCGTAGAGCGCCGCGGAGGTGAGGTCCACGCCGTAACCCGTAATGCCGTTCTCATACAGACCGAAAGGCTTGCCATTGAAATAGATATCCCCGGCCTGACGCATGCCCTCGAACTCGATGAACACTTTCGACCCAGCGGCTTCGGCCGGGAGCTTAAAGTGTTTGCGGTACCAGCTCAGGCCCTTGTACGTGCCCCGATCCCCGCCGCTGTGGTCGATGATCGTGCGGAACGAATCGACATCGTTGAACGAATGCGGCGTGCTGACGGTTTCCCATTGGGAGTCGTCGAACGACACCTCCTGGGCGCCGGGCACGTCCTGGCGGATGAACTTCCAGCCCGAATTGAAATTGTAGGTGACGCGCGGCGACGCGGGCGGCGTGAACCGCGAGTCGGCGGCCCAAACCGCATTACCGGAAACCAGAACCGTGAGAGCGACCAGCGACAGGATAGAGTTTGACTTCATGCGAGCCAGTGTAGCGGATGAAGGCCCTGCCCCGCAAGAAAACAGGAACAGACGGGGAGCCAAGCGCAGCGCGCGGGATAGCCGATGCCGAGCGCTTGGAGATGCCTACTCGCCGCTTTACGGAGTGGTGGAGTCTGGCGCCGCGCGGCTGATGCGGATGCGCACGTCGCTGGAATTGTTGAACGAGAAGGCGGCCGGCGTGCTCGGGGCCGTGACCGCGACGAAGTCGGCGCGGTGAACGTCTTCAAGGTAGAACGACGCGCGCGGGTCGGCGGCTACCGGCTCGATCTCGGCGTGGCTCACTTCCACGTTCTTCATGTGGCGGAGAAAGAAGCCCTGCGAGGGAGTAGGGCCGAACATGCCCGGCTCGGGATACTTGGTCTCGTCCTCGGGCACCTGAATCTTGGTCGAATCCGCGGGCGCGCCGCCGGCGTGCTGCACGTAGATGTCCGAGAGCTTGACGTCTTCGATGGCGCTACGCCCGGACCTTAGCCGGCCCGCCTCAACTGCGGCGCGTTTTCAATGACGACCCGGGGGGAGGAGTTCGGCAGTGGGACGGGCAGACCCTGTTCCTCCAGCAAGCTCACGTGCTCCGCCATCCCCCACTTGGCTTTGTAAAGGCAGTCTTCCACGGAGTGGCCGACGCCGCTGAAGCCCTCAAGGTCGGGAGAGTAGAAGGAAAAGAAATCGGGTTCTTCGGTGGCCTCGATCACCAGCGAGTAACGCAGATCAATCATCTTTCTTGCCTCCAGGCTGGATTCCAGCCGCCTTCAGAATGGCGTGGCAGGTGCCAGTTGGCACCTCTTTGGCGCCGTGAAAGTCGACGCGAATCAGGTTCTCGTGTCCGGCCTTTCGATAGTAACGGATCGAGCCCTTCTCTTTGAGCAGGCGGAACCCATCAGACTCGAGCGTTCTCACCAATTCGCTGAAGCTCACTCAATCCGCGGCCCTCCTCCAGTCTACCTCGGTGTTCGTGCGAGCGCGCGTTGGCCGTTTGGGCGGCGTGGTGTCTGATCCCTTCATGGGGCCTGGAAACACGATGGCGGCGGCGCTGCTCGATGAAACCGAAATGATGCGATCAAATTCTAGAAGATCTGCTTTGCTTGATCGGTGTTCATCGGTGTCGTTGACAGTCCACCTCGACAACGAGTTCGAGCCTGTTTTTGCCGGCCATGGACGTGACGATTGGCTCGGGAATTGGATCAGAAGACTTCGGTCGGCAAGAGATTGGACTGGTGGATGGAGATTCTGTTATAGTTCCCCTTTCAAGGAGTCTGTGCAGAATGGGGCGCAGAAAAGATTGAGCGAAGGACGGCACGTGGCAGTTGGTACTTTCACCTTTCGGGGGCCACGTCAGTCTGCCAGGACTACGCCAAAGCAAGGCATGCGAGGCGGGTCGAAAACGAGATTGTTCAGTTCTATCACTCCCAAGGATTTCTAGCGCTCTGGGTTTTCCTGACATTCGTTGCGATCCTGATCGGCTGGGGGGACATCGATCTTTATAGACAATTTGATGCTCCTCCTAACTTCTGGGTGTTGTCTCTCGTGGCTGTCTGGGTTGGGCTACCCGTTCCTGAATTTCGCATCTGAAAGAGAAGCTGGGCGAACATTGTCGCAAAGAATGTAATCCCAAAGGCGGCTGGCGATTTCATAGTCGTCGTTCGACCGCAAAGAGGCGAGCCAGTTTTTCGATTAGCCAGCAGAACGCGCGAATACGAGTACACGCTTTCCTGGCCAAGATTCTGCGGCGGCTGCTGCGCGTCTTTTCCGCCCAAGCATTCACCGGTTACCGCCCGGTGGGGCACGAGTTGGGAAGTACCGCTCTGTGGGGAGTGCTTCAGGAAAACCAGCGGCTCAGCAAGCCCTTTCATCGATTCTTGGATGGGCAAGAAGTGGGTTGAGAACTGGGGGGTCGACCACTGGTTCGAGTTTAGGAACCACTCATATGGTGCGAAGTTTCGCGATGCCAACCCCGATAGCAAGTACGCTTGCAGCGAGTGCAAAACGATTGTGGCAGATACGGCCGAAGTCTGCGCAGCTTGTGGATTCAAGCAACCAAGTCGGCATGTGTAGGTTAGTCGTACGCGTTTCAGCGATGTTCATCGGTGGCTAACAAGCACTCTCCGGCCTACGGAGTGGTGGAGTCTGGCGCCGCGCGGCTGATGCGGATGCGCACGTCGCTGGAATTGTTGAACGAGAAGGCGGGCGGCGTGCTCGGGGCCGTGACCGCGACGAAGTCCGCGCGGTGAACGTCTTCGAGGTAGAACGACGCGCGCGGGTCGGCAGCTACCGGCTCGATCTCGGCGTGGCTCACTTCCACGTTCTTCATGTGGCGGAGAAAGAAGCCCTGCGAGGGAGTAGGGCCGAACATGCCCGGCTCGGGATACTTGGTCTCGTACTCGGGCACCTGAATCTTGGTCGAATCCGCGGGCGCGCCGCCGGCGTGCTGCACGTAGATGTCCGAAAGCTTGACGTCTTCGATGGCGTAGCCGGGGATTCCGCTGAGGATGGAGCTGTAGCGCGAGGGGGTGTTGAAAGAGTTGACGTTGTTGATGAGGACACGGCGCAGCGTGCCCACCTTGGTGGATTCTTTCGGCCCGCGGAGGCGCGCGCCGAGGCGCAGGAAGATGGGGCAGTTGTTGATGTCGCGCATGGTGAGGTTGGTGACGGTGATGTCTTCCAGCAGGGCGCCGTCGACGGTTTCGAGTGCCAGGCCTCCGCAGCCCTCGAAGACGCAGTTGGAGATGGCGATATTGATAAATCCGCCGTTGGATTCGGTGCCGCACTTGATGCGGCCGGTCCCGCCGCCCCTCCTCTTGAAGGTGCCGTCGAGCACCGAGCCCAGCTCCCAGCAGCCGGTGACGTAGCAGTCGGCGATGGTGACGTTCTGGGTGGGCTTGGCAAATCCGAGCGCGTAGCTGGACTTGGGGCAGATGCCGTCGTCCCACGGGGAGTTGACAGTGCAGTTGGAAACGTGGACGTTCTTACAGCAATCGATGTCCATGCCGTCGCGGTCGGTGTCGATCTTGAGGTTGTCGATGGTGAGATTGTCGACGCCCGTGAGCAGCAGGCCAAAGTGGCCGCCCTTGAGAATCGAGAAGTCGCGGAGCGTGACGTTGCGGCAGCTCTTGAGGGCGATGGACTTGTTGCCGGCGCCGGGCTGCTCGGCGCGATAGATCGGATAGCCGCCGCGAGCCGCGCGGCCAGCCCCGAAGCTGAGGCCCTTGCCCCAGATAAGCCCCGGCCCGGCGATCGAGACGTCGCTGAGGTTCTCGCCCCAGATCAGCGAGTTGTGCCAATGGTTGTGGCCGTAGTCCTGGTAAGCGTCCCAGGCGGTATTGGGCTCGGCGGCGTCGTAGGTTCCGCCCATGTAGCCGGTGGTCTGGCCGGGAAGCGGAGACTCCGCGGCGATGATCGCGGAACCTTGCGAGAGGTAGAGGCCAACGTGGCTCTTGAGACGGATGGAGAAGGAGACATAGTTGCCTCTGGGGAAGACCACTGTGCCTCCGCCAGCGGCCGCGGCTGCCTCGATGGCCCTGTTGATGGCCGGCGAGTCGACCGTCTTGCCGTCGCCGGTGGCTCCGAAGGCGCGGACGTCGAAGAACGTGGGCGTGGCTGAACCGGCCGCACCGGTGCTCTGTGCGGCGGCGAATGCGGGGAGCGCCGCGGCTGCCGACGCGGCAAGTCCCATACTGCCGATCTTCAGCAGGTCACGGCGTGCGGAATCGAATGTATTCATTGCGACCGCCATGCTAACACAGTGCGGCTTGTCGTTTAAGCACCGCCGCACTCCACGCCGCGTTTTTGGACACTTGTGGCGTTCAAATCATTCGCGCAAATCCTCTTTTTGTAAGGGTTAGGTTTGGTCGGGCCGCCGAGATTTGAACTCGGGACCTCTTGCACCCCAAGCAAGCGCGCTAGCCAGGCTGCGCCACGGCCCGATCCTACGGAACATCCATGATTCTAGCACGGCCTTCCCGCTCAAAAGTAAAACCGCAGAGTCGCCTGGAACGATCGCGCGCCGCCGGTCTGCAAAATCGGCGCCAGGCCGCTGCCGGGGCTCCCGCTGCCCAGCATCAGGTTCAACATGGATGTGGATCGGCCGAACATGGGGCTGTTCATAAATCTCACCGGGTCCGCAAAGTTCGCTTCGTTGAGACCGTTGAATGCCTCCATCCGGAACTGGAGCGTGCGCCGCTCACCCAACCGGAACTCGCGCCGCACGGCAAGATCCACCTGCGACATTCCAAATCCCGTGATGGTATTGCGTCCCAGGTCGCCTTGACGGCCGGTTGTCGTGGAACGGAACGCCGCCGGGTTGATGTACCGTCCTCCCGGAGCGTTGGAATCCGCCGTCCAGATCGGTGCGCCCGCCACCAGATCGGGGCGGAATGCATTGGCAAGTGAGATCCCCAGGTATTGGTCGGCCTGCACGACCGTGATGGGAAAACCGGTCCGGGCGCGCAGCATGGCGTCCAGCGCCCAGCCGTTCAAAAGCCGCGCGGCGCCCGCCTTGCGCGCCGGGAACTCGTAGGTCAATGCGGCCGTGAAGGAGTGGCGCAAGTCGAAATCGGAAGATCCGCGATCTCCGGCCGCGCTCGCCCCGGCGCCCGCCCACATCAGGAAGGAATCGCTCGAATCGTCGTCGATGGAGTGCGACCACGCGTACGATGCCAGCGCCTGGAAGCCTTCCGCTACGCGCCTCCGGTATTGCGCCTGCAGGCCCTGGTAGCCGGACCGGCCGTTATTGGTGGTCAGTGCCGCCAGGAACGTCGGAGTGTTGCCGGCGCCGCCGATTTCCCGGCGCAGCAGCCGGTCGCCGGTAGACGCCACGCAACCCACAGACACCACGTCGCGCGCGCCGAAGGCGTGGTCCAGCGATACATTCCACTGCACGAGCCGCGGCATTTTGAGACCCGGCATCAAGCCGTAGGTCAATTGCGTGGAAAACGGGGCGTACATCTGGCTGACGAACGACGAAATGCTCAACGGGCCGCCGTTGATCAGATCGGTGGCGATGCTCAGACTGGAGTCGTAAAACAGCCCGGCGGCGCCGCGCAGCACCGTCCGGCCATCCCGGCTCAATTGGTATGCGGCGCCCAGACGCGGCGCGAAGTTCCGATAGGAGGCCGTCCAGAGCGGCTGCTGCCCCTGCGTCACGTCGTTGTTAACCGGGTCGTAAAAGTATACCGGGCTGCTGGTCACCGGCGGCGGGCTGAATTCCCAGCGGAGCCCGGGCGTCACCGTCAGGCGCCGCGATACCTGCCAGGTGTCCTGCGCCCACAGCGCCCACTCCGTTACCACCGTCGACTCGCTCAGCGCCGCCGACCGGGCGGTCCAAAGATCGCTCCCGCTCGTGAGCGCGGCCAGGTCCTCCGCGATCACGCTCAGGGTCCCCGTCGCATCGCGGCGAATCGGCACAATGCGGCGGTAATCGAAGCCCAACCGCAGCGCATGCCGGCCTTCATTCAGGGAGGCGGATTGCAGAAGCTGGAACTGGCGCTGCCGGCGGTCCCCCTCGCTGCCGGAGACCACCTGCCCCACTCCGCTGATCGCAAATCGCACCAGGGAATCGCACGGAATCTGGCCGCCGAAAAAATAAGAAGTCAGCGATGCGAGCGCGCATCCGGCGGGGCTCGACGCGCCCGCCTGGGTCCAGGTGGATTGGGCGCTCGTCTGCGATTCGTTGACCCGAAAATCCAGCGCCGCCTTGGCCGCCGGACGCACGTTCAATCCCATGGTCAGACTCTGGAACCGCAAGTCCAGCCGGTTCACCTGTTCGCCGCCGAATTCGTTGGCGGAGGGCGAATCGTTATACCGCCCGAAAAACGTGCCGCGGGAAGTGATGGCCTGGTCCATGCGCACCAGCCCCGAATGCAGGCTGGATGGCCGGATGTTGCGGCCGTTCCATTGCGCCAGCCCATTGCCCAGGTCGGCGCCGTTGGGCGCGGGAAACAGGTCGAGCGCCGGCTGAGCCCAACTCGCGGCGGTCTGCCGCGCGGCAAGCGACGGCACCGGTTGCTGCCACACATACGGCCCGCGCAACACCATCCTCTCGTAGGCCAGAAAGAAAAAACTGCGGTCGCGGCGTAGGGGACCACCGAGCGACGGCGATACATCCTCCATCCTCAAGGGAGCGCGCCCTTGGCCGGCGTCGTTCGCAAACCAGTCGTTGGCCGCCAGCAACTCATGCCGGAAGCGGAATACGGCCGATCCGTGAAAGTCGTTGGAACCCGACCGGCTGGTCAGGGCCACAATCGCCCCCGGCAACCGGCTCACATCCGGCGCCGCATTGGAGGTCTGCACCCGGAATTCCTCCACGGCCTCGAGCGGCATCAGCGAATCCAGGCTCCCGAAGGCGCTCATGGCCGGCAGCGCTCCGCCGGACGCCTGCGCCGGCAGCCCGCCCGCCGACACCCCGGTGTTGGCGCTCATCCCATCCACCGTGAAGTAATTGGAGTTGGGCCTCTGCCCATTGGCCGTGAACTGGCCGGCTTCTCCGCGAGTCGCGGGCGTGACGTTGGCGCCCGGCGAGAGCTCCAGCAGGCCCAGTAATCCCCGGCCGTTCAGAGGCAGGCGCTCGATTTCGTCGTGGAACACGCGCGTCTCGGTGGAAGCCTCGTCGGGGCTGAGCAGCGGCGCCGTCCCTTCCACCGTGATGGTCTCCTCGATGGCGCCCATCGAGAGCAGGAAATCCACGCGCGCCGCGTGCGCCGCCTCCAGCCTCACGTTGAAGCGGACCATGGCGCGGAAGCCCTCCTTGCGCACCGTGATCTTGTAAACTCCGGCTTGCAGGGAACCGACCGCGTACTCTCCGTCGGCTTGAGACTCGGCGTAGCGCCGGAACCCCGTGTCCTCGCTCACCACCGTGATGGAGGCTCCCGCAACTGCCGCCTCCGAGGGGTCGAGGACCCGGCCATATAAGTTGGCGAAGAGCTGAGCCGGCGCCGGCGCTCCCCAGGCCAAACACACGACGATGGCTGGGATCAGGCGCCCATTCATCTGCTCTGCCTAACGTCCATCGTACGACAGAAGACGCTGGCAGTGCTCCTGGCTGGCTCTGAGTTGCGCCAGCGCCGCCAGGAGTTGGGATGGCGTATCGTCAGCCGGGTTATCCGGGGGCGCCATGCCGAGTAGAACCGCGAGAAGGGTCTCCACCCGCCGGGCAGCGCCCACCAATTCCTCGGTGGCAGGCTGCCACGCGGCCGGTTCCGAGCGGACATCGAGGCGCGCAACAGTGCCGCCAAGGGAGCGCAACAAGGGTGTGAGAGCGGCTTCCATCTGCCCCGATTCCTGGGCGAATGCGGCCAGGTGATCGCGCCACAGGTTCCCCAACGTGTGCCGATCTTCCATGCTCAACTGCCGCTCCACATCGGGAGGGAACTGTTGCGCCAAACGCCGCAGGGCGTAGGCCCGGGCCATGGCCGCGTCGCTCTGGTCGAGCAGTTGGGAGCTGAAGCGCTCGTACTGCGGACGTCCTCCCAGCCGCTCTTCCAGCCGCGCCTGAAATGCCGGCGGCGCCGAGCCGGCGC
>JBAWDI010000091.1:0-2505 GCA_049590695.1 Bryobacteraceae bacterium | reverse complement strand
GAGCATCGTTTTTCGTAGACGGGTCACAGGGACCTCCTTGTGACCCACAAAATACCGCCGCTGTTACCTCGCTGCCACTACCTTGTAACCACGCGTAGCATCCGCCGCTTTGCGGCTTCGTTCAAGTCTCCTTTCAAGGCGTTACGAAGGCGGGGTCGTTGAATATAACCGGAGACCAAGCCAGAAAGTGGTTGCTCCTTCCGGTGAACCCAAACGGCCGTCCGAACTCTGATGTAGTCAAGCCCTACGTTAACGCGGAGGATCTCGTCAACCGCCCGTCAGATGCTTGGATCATCGACTTCGGCTGCGACATGCCGCAGGATGAGGCAGCCTTTTATCAAGCACCCTTTGAGTACGCTCTCTCGGTTGTTCTCCCTGAGCGCCAGAAGAACAGGCGCGAGAGCTATCGGAATTACTGGTGGCGTTTCGCGGAGCCCCGCCCCGCCATGAGGATGAAGCTCTCGGGGCTCAACCGCTATATCGTCACGCCACGGGTTGCCAAGTACCGACTGTTCGTTTGGTTTCAACGGCCGGTTTTACCTGACACCGCTGTAGTCGTAGTCTGCCGCGACGATGACACAACGTTCGGCATCCTTCATTCACGGTTCCACGAGGCGTGGTCCTTGCGTAAGTGTACGTGGCTCGGGGTAGGCAACGATCCTCGTTACACACCGTCCACGACCTTCGAGACCTTCCCCTTTCCCGAAGGCCTCACGCCCAACATCCCTGCCGGAGACTACGCTTCGGACCCACGGGCTCTCGTGATCGCGGATGCCGCCAGGAGCCTGAACCAGCTTCGGGAGAACTGGCTGAACCCGCCGGAACTCGTCCGCCGCGAACCGGAGGTCGTCCCCGGCTTTCCCGACCGCCTCATCGCCATCGACGCCAAAGCCGCGAAGGAACTGAAGAAGCGAACATTGACCAACCTGTACAACCAGCGCCCCGCCTGGTTGGCTCAAGCCCATGAACGGCTGGATTCGGCCGTCGCCGCTGCTTATGGGTGGCCGTCGAACATCGGTGAGGAAGACGCTTTGAGGAAGCTGTTGGAGTTGAACCTGTCCCCGTCGGCGTAACCATCCAGTTTAGCTCCGTGATTATCTACCTGACAAAGTGGAGATTTCCGGACCACGGGAGGCAGCGGCGGCGGGCCAATGCAGTTTTCCGCAAACCGATCGAGGCCCAAGGCGAGCAGTTTGCGGTCGGGGTCGGATCGTGGCTCAAGATAATCACCCCATGTCTTCGCCCGGTTTGAAGCCCCCCTCTCTTTCGGCATCCTCATCCTTTCCGAATCCCGGCGGCGGTCCATTCTTGGTTTCCAGCACTCCAAACTCGATCAATCCAAAGGTATTGGGAGCTGGGCGAGTGAAGATCTCGCCTTTTCGCACATATGCGCCTATCGACCCGCTCAAGGCCGCTCGGTTGGCCGCCGTCGGATCTTCTCCGATGCCGTTCAGGATCTCAAGGATCTGCCCCGGGCGGCCGAGCTCTCTCAAAAACTCGCGCGCCTTTGCCACACGGCTTCCTGGTCGGAGTTCCATGCTTACCGCTGATTCATCTAGCGGGTCTTTCGGAACGAGTTTGAGCGCGTCCTCAAGCGCTTGGATATAGATCGCGGCCTCTCTCGCCTTCGCCTCAAATTCGCCAATCTCCGACCGCTTGCGATCAATGCGTTTCTGGATTTCGTCTCGTACTCCCATACGACACTCATTGTTTCACATGACAGTGCGAGGCGCAAGGGGGAAATGAGTGATTGTGAGTGACGGACAATCATGGTAAAATTCCGTACGGGAGGAGAGTCACAGCCAAATGGACTATAATTCCTACGTTACGGGGCTTGAACAGATCCGGCGTTTCACCCCTGGAGGAGTGGAGTATTGGCGCGCGCGTGAGCTGATGCCGTTGCTTGATTACACGAAGTGGGCAAATTTCCGGGGGGTGATTGAGAGGGCCCGTCTCGCATGTCAAAGTTCTGGTTTCTCTCCAGGGCACCATTTTGCCGATGCCAGCAAAATGGTGCCGATCGGAAGCGGGGCCCAGCGGCAGGCGGAAGACCTTTACCTGACCCGCTATGCCTGCTACCTCATAGCGATGAATTCGGACCCAAACAAACCGGAAGTCGGGTACGCAATGACGTACTTCGCGGTGCAAACTCGCCTCCAAGAGGTCACGGAACAACTCACCGACGCTGAGAAGCGGCTCCAGCTTCGATTGAGGGTAATGGACAACAACAAAAGGCTCGCGGGTGCGGCAAAAAAGGCTGGAGTCGTGCGCTACCCGATTTTTGTGGATGCAGGATACCGTGGCCTGTACGGAATGGGGTTGAGCGATGTCAAAACGAGAAAGGGGCTGCTGCCGAATGAGGATCTTCTCGATAACGTTGGGAGACTCGAACTCTCGGCCCAGGCGGTGTCAAGACTTTTGTGTAAACATCCCCGCGGTTAATGTTTCGGGCCGGCTATACTGGTTGCACCCGAGCGGAGGGTAAGGCTCTGCGGAGACGCAACC
>JBAWDI010000090.1:0-7376 GCA_049590695.1 Bryobacteraceae bacterium | reverse complement strand
CGCGCGCCTCGCGCTCCTTCACGGGGAGCGCGGCCAGATCGGAGCGGTCGAGGACGCTCAACACCGCGGCCACGTCCATTTCCACCCAGCCATCCGCCTCGCTCATCAAGGTGAGGGCGGTGCCGCTGGCCTTGATGGCCATGGTCCGGCCATCGGGCGACTTCACGGAAGTGTTGCCGCCGGCCGCTTGCACGTACTCGCGATTGGCTCCCACCGCATGGGAGATCTCAATAAGTTGCGCCAGGGAATTCTTGTCCATTACAGTTGATGTCACTCGCAATCGATAACCGTCTTGATTCCTTGTCCCGCCTCGATCACCGCGAAGGCCTTGACCATGTCGTCCAACTTGAACCTATGAGTGACAAACCGTTCCCAGGGAATGTCGTCGCGCGAGATCATCTCAAGCGCCTGGTGGTAATGCTGCAGGTTCGAAGCGAAGCACCCAAAAAGGGAGATCTCATTGTAGTGGATGGCGTTGGTGTCGATGGGTAACACCGGATCGTCTTTGGGTATGCCGGCAAAGAAGCAAACGCGGGCCTTCTTACGGACTAACTTCAACGCATCGGCCTGCGTGGACTTCACGGAGTTGGCGGTGAGGGCGACGTCGAACTTCTCACCCCCGACGGCTTCGAGAATCTCCTCAATGGCATTGCCGCCGGCCGTATTGACCGTGCGGCCCAGGCCAAATTCGACCACGTAGGCGAGGCGTTCGTCGGAGACATCGGTCACGATGACAGGGTCGCAGCCGCGGGCTTTGAGGATAGCGGCGTGCATCATGCCGATGGGGCCGGCGCCGAAAACCAAGGCGCGGTCGCCGGGCTGCGCGTTCAAATACTCCTCGCCATTCAGGCAGCAGGAGAGCGGCTCGACCAGCGCGGCGCGCTCCAGGGCCATGGCAGGGGGAACCAGGATGATGTTGCCCTGGGCCACGGCGGCGGCCGGGATCTTGACGTACTCGGCGAATCCGCCGGCGTAATCGTATCCCAGCGCGGTGAAGCTGTCGCAAAGATTAAATTGTTTCCGCCGGCAGTAGATACACTTCCCGCAGCCCACCACCGTGGCCACCACTACTTTGCGGCCGATGGCGATTTCGGTCGGCACACCCGAGCCAACCTCGAACACCGTGCCCACGATTTCGTGTCCCGTGACGGTCGGCGGAACAACATTTTTTTGTCCGTACAAAAAGATGCGCTTGTCGGTGCCGCACACCGAGCAGCGAAGCACGCGAAGGACGACCTCACCCGGCCCGGCCGCGGGCGTGGGGACAGTCTCGACGCGAACGTCGCGCGGCCCGTAGTAGACTGCTGCTTTCATTTTTGCGATCTCCTTGCGGTCATGATTGTGGATAGTGCTCTAACCAGCGGGCGATGCCACATGCTAACACGTTTCGGCGGTGGGTGGCTCGCAGCCGAGGGCACCGCGGGGGTTCGGCGGCGAACAAGCGGGCGAAGAACGATTTGGGCCGCGGGCCATAGTTGTTTGGCACGTGTTGCGAATGCCTCCCAAGGGCGGTCAGGCACCCGGCCCGTGCGACGCATGTTGCCGGTATGTGGAAGTTTCAAAAGTGAGGTTTTAAGCTGCTCATTTTCAGTGGGTTGAGGTGGCGGGGCGGAGATTTGTGACGCATCGTGAGAGCTTTTTTGGCACGATGCGTCACAAACACTGTTGCGCTGTGTAAGTGCCTGTAGGTTCAATGTGATACGGATGCCGGGGAGGGCCGGCACGGGTCTACGTGGGTCCGCGCGGTCGAGGAGGCCAGACATTGGGGCGAGCATAGGTCCGGCCACCGAGGGGTACCTCCCGATTCCGGTATAGCAGACGAAAATCGGCCTAGCGGGCCTTAAACTCCTTGTTGATTGAAACGGTTGAGAAAACTCTATTGGAAAGCTGGGGAACGGGTTATGCTGGGGGGCGGACGGACGAATATGCTGGAAGCCAACGCTCCCAAAGAGGTGGTCGATCTGGTGGAGCGATTTGAGCGAAATCTGGAGGCTTACCGATCCGAGGCCTACAATGAAACGCGCCTTCGGCGGGAGTTCATCGACCCGTTTTTCGGAGCGCTGGGATGGGATATCGACAACAGATCAGGCGCGGCGGAGGCGTACAAGGATGTGATCCACGAGGATTCCATCAAGATCGGAGGAGCGACAAAAGCGCCCGACTACTGCTTCCGTATCGGAGGCACGCGCAAGTTCTTCGTCGAGGCCAAGAAGCCGGCCGTCAACGTCAAGCAGGAATCGGCCTCCGCGTTTCAGCTCCGGCGCTACGCCTGGTCGTCCAAACTGCCGCTCAGCATCCTGACAAATTTCCGCGAATTCGCGGCTTATGACTGCCGGATCAGGCCGGATCAGCACGATGCCGCGGCAACGGCCAGAATTCTGTGCTTGCCGTTCACGGACTACGTCTCCAGGTGGGCGGAGCTGGCCGGGGTCTTCTCGAAGGAAGCCGTCTACAAAGGGTTTTTCGACAGACACGTTGAGGTCACGCGTGGAAAGAGGGGAACGGCGGAGGTCGATAGCGCCTTCCTGGGTGAAATCGAATCCTGGAGAGAGGTTCTGGCGCGCAATTTCGCATTGCGCAACCCGGATCTGGGTTCGCGCGATACCAACTTCGTGGTCCAACGGTTGATCGACCGGATCATCTTCTTGAGGATCTGCGAAGATCGCGGGATTGAACCCTACGAGCGTTTAAGGGGACTGGCTTCGCAGGACGGGGTGTACAGAAGGCTTTGCGTGGTCTTCAAGGAGGCCGACGAGCGGTACAACTCGGGCCTGTTCCACTTCTATCCGGATCCGGAGCGCCAGGAAGCGCCGGATGCCGTCACCTTGAACCTCGATGTGGATGACAGGGTGCTCACGGAGATCATCCGCAACCTATACTACCCGGACAGTCCTTACGAATTCTCGGTTCTTCCGGCCGACATCCTGGGCCAGGTGTACGAGCAGTTCCTGGGAAAAGTCATCCGGCTGACTGCCGGCCATCAAGCCAAGATTGAAGACAAGCCGGAGGTCAAGAAGGCCGGCGGGGTGTATTACACCCCCACGTACGTCGTGGACTTCATCGTTGACGAAACAGTTGGCAAGCTACTGGAGGGCAGAAGCGTCAAGGAAGCCTCGAAGGTGAAGATTCTGGACCCGGCGTGCGGGTCCGGCTCCTTCCTGCTGGGGGCCTACCAGTACCTGCTCGACTGGCACCGGCGGCAATACGAGAAGGACGGCCCGGAGAAGCATAAGAAGGTTCTCTATCGGGGGCCGAGCGGGGGTTGGCGCCTGACCGCCTCCGAACGGAGACGCATTCTACTCAACAGCATTTTCGGGGTGGACATCGACAATCAAGCTGTGGAGGTGACCAAGCTGTCGCTGCTCTTGAAGGTGCTGGAAGGGGAAACCGGGCAGAGCCTGACGGCGCAGCTCCGCATGTTCCATGAACGGGCGTTGCCCGATTTGGGTAGCAACATCAAATGCGGCAACTCGCTGGTGGGCTCCGACTACCAGCTTGGCCGGCAGATGGGTTTCCTGGACGAAGACGAGATGTATCGGATTAACGCCTTCGACTGGGGCGGGGAGGACGGGTTCCCCGATATCGTGGGCGGCGGCGGGTTCGACGCGGTTATCGGAAACCCGCCGTATGTCCGGCAGGAGTCGCTGGCTGAAGTCAAGGATTACATGCAGACGCACTTCAAGTCCTACCAGAGCACGGCGGACCTGTATGTCTACTTCATGGAGAAGGCACTGAGGCTTCTGCGCGCCGGGGGATCGTTCAGCTTCATCGTTTCCAGCAGCTTTCTGAAGACCGCGTATGCGGACCGGTTGCGGGAGTTCATGACTCAGAACGCCGCGGTGATCAGGATCGTCGATTTCGGCGGGCTATCGCTGTTTGCCAAGGCCAAGGATGTGTATGTCAGCATTCCCGTGCTGCAAAAGACGGCGCAGCCCGATAGAGTGTCGGTGTGCCAGGTGGAGTCGGTGGACCACGTCGATTTGCGAACGTATGTGCCGAAACACGAGTACGACATCCAGGCCGGGAGGCTAGTTCGGGAGGGGTGGCCGTTGGGGCCGGAGCGCACGCGTGCCGTTTTCGAGAAGATCGTCGCAGCGGGCGTGCCGCTCGAGAAGTACGTTGGGGGAGGGATCTTTCGCGGTTTGCTGACGGGGCTCAATGAAGCGTTCGAGATCGACGGAGCCGCGAGAAAGCGGATGATCAGGGAGGTGCGAGCATGCGCGGATCTGATCAAGCCGTTTCTGGGCGGTCAGGATATCCGCCGCTACTCGACGCGCGACACGGGCCGGTTCCTGATCGTGATTCCCTCCGGTTGGACGCGAGGGCAGATGGGCAGGGCTGCGGCATCGGAGCGCGAAGCCTGGAATTGGCTCAAGAAGGAGTACTCGCCGGTAGCGTGTCATCTGGAACCGTTCGCGGATGCGGCGCGAAAGAGGCAGGACAAGGGCGATTTCTGGTGGGAGTTGCGAGCCTGCGACTACTACGACGTGCTGGACGGCGCGAAGATTGTATACCCGGATATCGCGAAAGGCCCGCGGTTCTTTCTCGACACCGCAGGGACGTATATTGCCAACACCGCGTATTGCCTAGGCAGCGACGATCCTTATCTCCTGGGAATACTCAATAGCAAGCTCTTCTGGTTTGCAATCGGCAAGCTCAGCATACCTTTTGGAACGCGGGCCGGTGAATTCCGGTACCGGCTCATCTACCAGTACATGGCGAATGTGCCGATTCGCCAGATCGACGCCAATGATTCCGACGACCGCCGCATTCACGACCACCTCGTCACATTGGTTCAGAGAATGCTGGCGTTGAGTAAGCAACTGGCGGAGGCGAAAAGCCCGCCGGCCAAGACTCCAATCGAACGCCAGATACATGCTACCGATGCGGAGATCGATCGATTGGTCTTCGAGCTGTATGGGCTGAACGAAGAGGAGATGCGGATCGCCGGGGGCGAAACGACGCAATAGACGCCTGTGGGAGCCACAACCCTCAGATTGCGATATCTGGCCAGTAGCGCCCGCATTCGACCAGTTTCCGAGTGGCGCGTGATCCTGGAGTAGCTGGGCGTACGCGGGAACCGCCTGGTTTCGGACAAACCCATTTGATGCCGGAAGGTCGGTTGCGCCCCGGTCTCGACATGATCTGCCGGCTGTAGTTTGGTTTTCGGGCCCTTCCTGGTTGTCGGGTCTTCTCGGTGTGCGGAGCTTCAGCGTGATCGCGTTTTGCGCTTCCTGTGACGGCTGTTTGAATCGGCGCCGGGATGAAGGTCTCCGTCGAATAGCGGACGTAGCAATTCGCGCTGCAATTCCCGCATTCTTGCTTTCTGCGTGGTCTCTCGCGCGCGTCTCTGCTGGTCGTTCTCCTGCAGTAAGCGTAGCGCATCGCGCACAACCTCGCTGGCAGATCTATAGCGTCCGTTGGACACATTCTCCCGCACGAAGCGTTCAAGTTCTGAAGACAGGGAAACATTCATGGCTAAGCCGTGTAATCCTTCGTTGGGCCTTGATCACGCCGTGGCTGGCCGGTTTTCAACCTCCCAATCAGCGAATCAGCCGAGAATGATCGGCGTCCTCGAACAAACGCGACTAGCAACCAAATCACTGTCAAAACAATGAGTGTTCGGAAGAAAGCTTGCCATTGCTGGCCTGAGATTCCGATCGTGTCATGGAAACTCGACGTCACAAGCGCAGCAACCTCTGTTATCAGCATCCCTGCGGGTGCGTGCCACCCCTGGCGGTGCTTTGTGGAGTCGGATAGCTCGTTGAGTTCGAGTCGGAGTCGATCTTCAGTAAGGATTATCATCTCCTGCCCGAGGTTCACATGAACCGCAGATTGCTTGAGTCCCTCGCGCAGGAGGTCAATAGTGGCATTCGGCCCGGTAGACTTGTGCTCCGGAACCCGCCTTCCAACCGTCGACTTTGGCACCTGCTTCATCCTGATTTCATGATCGTTCCACTAGAGCGGGTTGGTCAAGGATTGATATGTCCTATCGGCACCGTTTTCCTCAATATTTATTTCCTTTAGTTATAGTTATTTACGGGCATAGCCCGGTGCATCACCTGTGAATAAACTGGGAGTGTAGCTCCGTGTGCCCCGTTTGCTTCGAAAAGATGGATGAGAGAGACAACTCTACGGCATAGCCGGGAGGAGCGGAACGTCGCGCCCGACCCACTAGACTCACGCAGGAAGCCAACGCCGCCGGATTCTCTCACGATCGACTACGACGATGGACCGGCACAGTTCCGTTTGCGGAATCGACATGAGCACGCGCCGCACACAATCCCGGCGCTCGGACTCGCTGTAGCTCCCAGCGCGCAGCAGGATCAGCCCCGGCGAAGTCGAACCCAACGCGGCCAGAAGTCGCGGGAAGTCCAGGTCCGCCGTAATGACGACCCGGCCAGTGCTGGCTGCCGATTGAAGGATCTCCGAGTCGGGGCTTTGGTACATGGAGAGTTCATTGGCATGTACGGCGTCGTGGGCTTCGGCCGCAGCCACTGCGCCAAGTCCGGCGACAGGGGCATGTCGACCAGGAACTTCACCGGCTCAACTCAATCGTCTCGTCTTCCGAAAGGCTGGCGGCGTAACGCAGAGCCTCATCGATATCCGCCGCTTCCAGGTAGGGATAGGCGCTCAAAATCGACTCCCGGCTTTCCCGGGCCGCCAGCAGACCGAGGAGCCGCGACACGGGGAAGCGCAGATTGCGTATGCAGGGCTTGCCAGTGGCCACCCCGGGGTCAACCGTGATTCGCTCAAAGCGCATGGAGTGTATCCGCTCTAATCATAGCAGCGAAGGGGCCGTGTAGTTGAGTCACAACGGATTAAGATGAGAGCTAAGGAGAAGAGATGAGGATAGAGCTGAAGATCGGGGTTGTCTTCCTGGCGCTGGCGCCACGGTGGGCGATGCCGGCGGTGGTTGACGCGTCGGCCGGCGGGTTCACGGTGCGGACCGCGGTCGCCATCCGGGCGGCGCCCGAAGAAGTCTACCGCCGGCTGGTTCTGAATGTGGGCGACTGGTGGAGCCCCAGCCACACATTCTCCGGCAACGCCCACAATCTGAGCATCGAAGAAAAGGCGATGGGGTGCTTCTGCGAGAAGCTCCCGGATGGGGGCGGCGTTCGCCACATGGAGGTGGTGTACTTCGCGCCCGGAAAAACGCTGCGACTGAGCGGCGCTCTGGGGCCACTGCAGTCGATTGCGGCTGCCGGAAGCATGACGATTCAACTCTCCGCGGCGGAAGGCGGAACAAAGCTGGAAGTCACGTATGCGGTGGCGGGGTATCTTCCAGCCGGCATGAATACCTGGGCTGCGCCGGTTGACGGGGTGATCGAAGAGCAGTTCGGGCGGCTGAAGAAGTACGTTGAGACGGGTGACGC
>JBAWDI010000089.1:0-12197 GCA_049590695.1 Bryobacteraceae bacterium | reverse complement strand
CTCCTGCGCTTGGTAGATTTCCGACCGCGCGGCGCGCATGGCGGCTGCGTATTCGGCGGTCCTGGCGGCGGCGCGCTGGAGGCTCTCGGCGGCCAGCTTGCGTGCCCCTTCGGTGGCGTCATACCGCTGGCGCAGCACCTTCCGCAACGGGTTGAAAAAGACGCCCTTCAGATAGAAGTGGAGCAGTACCACGAGCAGAAATGTGGGTATCGCTTTCAGCAGTATTCCGCCCAGGGCTTGCAGCATGGCATCCATGATTTATAAGGAGAGACCGATGACAGTCTTTACTAGCAGAACAGGTTAACACCGTGCGAAAAGGCCCGTCAACCGCAGGGGGGTGGCAGGTGCTTAACGGTTTTGGGGAGACGCGGCGGGAACTGAGTTCGTGGGGCAGGTTGGAAACGCGCCAGTTGCGCCGGTTGCCAACCGGCGCGCAGCTTGCCAAGCTGCCCCACGGGCAGATCAGCGGGTGTAGCGCCCTGGCAATGCTGGCATCGAGGTTTCCCGAAGTGGTGCTGGGGGACGTGTTCACAGGACTAGATGACGCAGCGGTGACTCACTTGCTTCGGCCTGCCCAGGCAGGGCCAAATGATCGCAAGGGCTGTAAGGGGTGCCAAGCGTCCCCTAACTGCACAGGTGGTTGCCTGGCAATCAACTATTCGACGAATGGCGCTCCTCTAGCTGCGCCTGAGTTTTATTGCCAAATGATCGCGAAGATTCCGATGGCGTGGCACCAAGCCTGGGCAGGGCTGGTACCCGGCCTCTAGGCTTAGGCTTGGCTACCAATCGGTCAGGTCAAAAGGGAGTCGGCTCTGGTCCCTCCCCAAGTGTGAATGCAGCCAAGTCCGATGTAGAAGACCAAACCGATCTTCCATTCGTCGTGAACGAGCCACCCACCAGCTGAGCGGCCAAATCGTACTGCTGCTGTCTTCAGTTTGTTCATAGTCACCTTGAGCGCTCCAGTTGAGCGATGATTGTTGCTAACGCCTGTTGAAGTTTCCGGGCTGCTACAAACGCACTTGGGTTTATGGTGAGGGAACTCCCCGAGGGGCCAGAACCGACTCCTATTCCATTGTAACCCCATTTCCAATTCTGTCTATTGCGCTTCGGGCAGACCGTCGGCCATGTGGAGGTCGGCCGGATTAGGAACGACAAATCGGATTGCCGGGTTCTACACATTGGCCGCGGCTGGGGTCCTCCTAGCCCAGGTGCCAGTCCGGCTCGCCAGACGTCCGCCACGCTATCCCGCGGTACCCGTCGCACGGCTGGGGCGCCTTGCCGTCGCGGGCGCCTATCATGGCCGTAAACTCGGAAGCGCCCTGTGGTGGGATGCGATAGAGCGCGCCAGCCGCTGCGAAGTCGCCGTTTACGCGCTGGTCGTTGACGCCAAGGACGAAGCGGCGGAGAGCTTCTATCCGCACCATGGCTTTGTTCCGATTGGCGACACGCCGGGAACTCTTATCCTGCCCCTGGCAAAGAGGACGTGAAGCAGCTTCGGGGACGAGTCCTCATGGGTTGGCTTCGCGTCGCCCAGCTCCGGGGCCGCGATCATGGACTCACGCGACAATCCGGGCACCCCTGACGACGGTCGCGGTTAGGACGCCGGCTGTGGCCGCCTTGTGCGTTGTGCCAGGTAGTGTCGATCGAGCGCCTGCCGCACCAGCGTCTTGATGACCGCCTGCCGGCTCACGTTGAGTTCCTCGGCAGCCTGATCCAGTTCCTCCAGCATGGTGGCAGTGACGTCCAGATTCACGCGCTGAATCGGCTGAACCATGCGGCCTTGGCCTCTGAAGAAATGGGAAACATCCTGGCCTTGATCGGCGAGCTGCGCAATCGCTTCGGCAGAAACCGGTTTGGCAGATTTACGAGTTTTCTTCATACAATCGGATCTCCTCTTTCGTCGACCTCCACAGGGTGACGAGGCGCAGAATCTCGCCCTCTTCGTCTTCCCTGACTTCGAAGATCACAGAATACAGCCGGTCACCCACCCAGCCGACGGCCAGAAACTGTTCCGGAACGTCGGATCGCCGGTCGAGCCAATAGGGCTTGGAGAACAACTCCCGCGCTTCTTCAAACCCTATGCCACGCCGGGGATTCGCCCTAAGGCGCCGGCTCTTTCGGGAATCGAAAGAAAAGCGCATTCTGATATGACTGTTATACCACTCTGGCCGGCCGGCAGCCAGGGAGAAGAGGACTAGAGTCTGGCATCGGGGACCACCCGCCCGGATTAGTCCCGGCAATTCGCAGCGGATCTTATACCCGCGGCGGATGGACTCAACGGATTCAAATCGCAGCCTATTGAATCGGGATCGAGTAGTTGGCCGCGGCCCTCGAAATCGACGGATCGGGTGAGGTGGACTTTCCGGAGCCGTTCGGGCCTGCGATTACCGTGAGGGTGGGCACGCTGCCTTAGGCGGCGTGCGCCGTCAATTCGCGGATGACTTCGTAGTTTTCTCCGGAAGGGGCGCCCGGAAGCCGGTGGATCTCAAATCTTCGGCCATCGGGGCGCTCCATGAGATTGATCCCGGCGGCGTCGAGATAGAAGACCGGAAGCCCGGCCGCGAGCGTCTCGGAGAAGGCTTTGCGGCCCGCAGCCGGCACGGCATCGTCGAACTGGGCGCTACCGAAAAAGGCGTACTCGCGGGGAACCTCTTTCGGTTGCATCGAGTCTACCTCTGTGAATGCCACGTGCGATTCTTGCGGCGCTGGTCCTGGGGGCGGCGGCCGGGCAGGAAATGCCGCTCATCAACGTCGATGGCGTCATCCCGAACCAGGCGGGCATCCAGGGGCCGCTTAAGCCAGGCATCGAAGTCTCGGTCTACGGACAGCACCTGGGACCCGGGACTGGCTGCACGGCCGGCGCCGGGGGCTGGAGCGAGGTCAAGCAACTGTGCGGAACCGCGGTCACGGTTGGCGGCGTACCGGCAGCGCTTCTCTACGTACAGGAGAAACAGATCAATCTCCGCATTCCGTTCAATGTGCCTACCGAAGGGATGGCGCCGTTCGTGGTCACCAGGGAGGGCCGCGCCAGTCCCGCCGTCGCGGTGCGGTTCGCGCCCTACCTGGCCGCCATTACACCGCCGGGGATGGCGTACGTGAACATGCCCATTTGGATCGAAATCCAGTTACCCGATCCGCTGTGGCGGTCGCTACGATACCCCGTGACGATTCGTCCCGCCGACTTCGGCGGCCATCAATTCGAAGTGCGGCGCAATGGGGTTCTCTTGCGCCCTAATTCCGCACGGCTCAGCCTTCCATCGCTCGGAGGCCTCGGGACTTATGGCACTATAGGCTGGGGCTCGCTGGTCGGGCTTCCACATGAGCCGAAGAATCCGCGGCGGCTGCCGTTGCACCTGTTGTACCGGTTCGACAGGCCGGGGGTGTACGAGGTCCGGTACGCCGGCTACGATTTCCGCTACCCGATGGAGAAGCACGTCCTGGCGCGTTCCCCCTGGATACCGATTCAGGTGAGGCCCTTGCCGCCCGGCAAGCGGCAGGCGTGGCTGGATGCGATGCGGAGCGCGGAGCCGGGCGACCCGGTCGAATGGCTCAGCGATTACCTGCCGTCTTTGCTGGCCGTGCCGGATGCCGCGGTGCTGCCCCTGCTGAAAGATGCCGTGTACCATCCGAACGACCTGGTACGCCAATACGCCCTTTATGCCCTGTCTCTCTTCGACGACACTCTGCTATTCAGTTGGATTCCGGCCACGATCGAGGCGAACGGCCCGACCCCCGATCTTGCTTACCTGCTAAGCTGGCGGCGCGACTTATTTCAACCGCGCGGCAACGACATCGTCCGTGCGGTGGCGCCTTACCTGAAGTCGGCGTCTCCGCTGCTGACGGCTGGAGCGCTGCAGACGCTCTATTTCATGAAGCCGCAATATGACTGGAAGGCGCATCCCGAGATGCCGGGGGTGCTGGATCGCGCTGTCGCCGATGAGGCCGAGCGCCTGATTGGCACGCACAACGCCGCGATGCTGCAACCTCTCGCGCTTTACCTGGGCACGTGGAAGTCGGAGACTTCGCGTGGACTGCTGCGGCGGCTGGTGGCCGACGGCACGGTGCGCGAGCAGGCGGAGATCTGTCTGCGGTGGATCAGCGAGGGGGCTGGGAAATAGCGCTGTGCGGCGCAAGAAATGTGCCTTATCCACTCCCGATAGATCATCGCGCTCGATCCGTGGAGCGACCTTTCAGGTTGCCACGTCGGCGTCCGTGCCGACGTTCTTCGGGAATGCCGGTAGGAATACCGGCATGGCAGGCGAAACGCCTGCTCCACGGCGCGTGCATCATTTGCGCCGCAGACCACTAGCGCTGCGATTGCGTGGATGTGGTCGTTCGGGGGGCGGATTGACAATCCGCCGCAGGTTAAAAACCTGCCCCACAGAACACCACGCAGGTGGGTTCGGGGACGTGGTCCAGCACTTGGCCGGCGGGGGTCAGGCGGCCAGTTTTGGCGTCCACGCGGAAGAGCACGATGGTGTCGGAATTCTGGTTGGCGGCGAAGAGGTAGCGGCCGGTGGGGTCGAGAGAGAAATCGCGAGGCGTTTTGCCTTGGGTGGATACGTGCTCCACCAGCGTGAGCGTGCCGTGGGCGGGATCGATGGCAAACACGGCGATGCTGTCGGCGCCTCGATTGGAAGCGTAGAGGAACCTGGCCGCGCGGTCAATCTGAAGCTGGGCCGTGGCACTGGTTCCGGTGAAGGCCGCGGGAAGGGTCGAGATCTCCTGGATCTGGCGCACAGTTCCGCCCGCGGCGCCGTAGGCCAGGACCGAAACGGTGGACCCCGGCTCGTTGAGCTCATATAGAATGCGGCCGTTGGGGTGAAACAAGAGGTGCCGGGGGCCCGCGCCGGGAGTGGAATCGATAAACGGCGGATCGTTGGGCGTGAGGGTGCCCTTTCGCCGATCGTAGCGATAGATCAATACCTGGTCGAGGCCGCGGTCGGCCACCAGGGCAAAGCGATTGTCGGGCGAAAAAGCGGCGCCGTGCGCGTGCGGGCCTTCCGCGCGGGGCTTGGGGCCGATGCCGTGGTGCTGGGCGAAACCGGTCACTTCCCCCAGCCGGCCATCCGGCAGAATGGGCAGCAGCGCCAGGCTACCGCTGCGGTAGTTCGCCGCCAGCAGGGCTTTGCCGGTTTTGTCCACCACGATGTGAGCGGGGCCCTCGCCGCGGCACGAGACCTTGTTCAGAAAGGTCAGCGCTCCGGTTTTGGGATCGATGGCGTAGGCGCTCACCGTGCTGTTCTTGCCCGGCACATCCGGCCCATCGTGTTCGTTGGCGGCGTAGAGGAACTTCCGGTTGGGATGGACGGCCAGAAACGCCGGGCTGGGAGTCTCGGCGGCCAAAGAGAGCGCGGTCACCTTGCCGGTGGCGGGGCTGAAACGGAAGTCATAAATGCCCTTGCCGCGTCTTAGGGTGTAGGTGCCGATGTAGACGAAGTAGTCGCCGGTGGCGGCGGGGGCGATGGATGCGCAGAGCAGTAGCAGGAGGAGTCCGGCTAGTGCGCGGATGGGTTTCAGGTGGGCGGGCATTTTTCAATTAAACCATTTTGCCTGCGCGCTTTTCGGGAGAGATGCGTCTCACTTAATTAAGGGATGTCTCGTGCCGCCAGCCTGCTGATCTGTAGCGCTATCTGCGCCTTGGCCCAGACCGCGCCGATGGCTCTGGTTCAATCCCGGTACGAAATCCGTGCGGGCGAGCCGGCCCGGATCGAGGCTTCGGCGGAAACGCTCGATTTCCTGTTGCATGCCAAGACCCGGCGCGTGTCCATCGAAGGCCTGGTGGTTGGGCCGGGCTATACGCCGGGGCAGGTACTTCTGGCGGCATCGGCGCGGGCCAAACCGGGCGAGTACAACGTCACGCTTTCCGCCACCAGCGAAACGGGCGAGGAGCGGCAAACCACGCTGGCCGTAGTCGTCGCAGCTCAACCGAGCGTGCCACTCAACGCGACACGGCCCCCCGTGGTGCTCGTGAATGGATGGATGACCGGCTTCTCCCTCAACGACTCGTGCCCCATAGCGACCACGTCCGCCGACACATTTGGCAATCTCGCCCCGTACCTGGTGCAGGATGGCGTTCCCGTGGTGTATCTCTTCGACAACTGCGCGGTGGACCCGGGCAATACCATCGAGGCTTTAGGCGCCGACTTGGGCGCCTTCCTGAACACCATCAAGTACGACTCGGGCGCACAAGTGCCGCAGATCGACCTGGTGGCCCACAGCATGGGCGGGTTGATCGCCCGGGCCTACCTGGCCGGCATCCAGACCAACCAGACATTCCAGCCGCCGACGCCGACACTGGTTCGCAAGCTGGTCCTGATCGCCACGCCGAACTTCGGTTCGTTTGTCGCCGGGAATTATGTATATAGCATCGCGGCCGGAAGCCAATCCGCCGAGCTGGTGCCGGGCAGCGCGCTCTTATGGAACCTGGCCACGTGGAACCAGTACTACGACGATCTGCGCGGGGTGGACGCCCTCGCGGTCATCGGCAACGCCGGTTCCTACATACCCAACGTGTCATCCAGCGTCATGAATAACAATGCCAGCGATGGGCTGGTAACGCTGACCAGCGCCTCGCTCGGCTTTGCCGTTCCACGCCAATCGTTTCCCACCCGCGTGGTGCCCTATTGCCACATTGATCCCAGCGCGTTTACGAACGCCAACTTGGGCATTTTCGCATGTAACGCCGCCGGAATCGCCAATGTCACCGACACGTCGCACCTCACCGGCAAAATCGTCCGCTCGTTCCTGGCCGGCACGACGGCATGGTCTTCCATTGGAACCGTGTCGACATCAGACCCCTATTTGGCGAAGTTCGGGGGAATGTACTTCGCGCTGATGGATTCCAAAGGCAACTACGTGAAGGATCTGAGCGGGGTGTCGTGGGGAAGCGTGACGCTCGAAAATGGCGGGGATACCAATACCATCTTCTACACCGACCTTGCTTCGGGCACGGGCGCCTACACGGCCGCCAGCCAGTCGCTTGGTACCGTCACCTGCTCTTCGCAGACGCTAGCCTTGGGCTACACTTCGGCGCAGCGTTGTAAGATTGGCGCGGCGGTTCGTAGCGTAACGCCGCTGGCCAGCACCAGCCCGCAGGTGGTGGCCGCCGGCACCACCGTCACCCTCAATGGCGCGAATCTTGGCTCTTCGCAATGCAGCGGCTGCCAGGTTCTGGCGACCCCGGCGGGGGCCATCACGGCGCAGGCCCTGACCGTTACATCGTGGCAAAGTTCGGCGATTTCGGTAAAGCTTCCGGCCAACCTGACGGGCCTGCTGACACTCCAAGTGGTCGGGTCCGCGTCGACGGGAAGCGATAGCATCGGGGTGATGGTGGCCGCGCCCACCACCATCGCCGTGCTACCGGCGAGTTTGCAATTCGCATATACGGCGGGCGGAACGGTTCCTGCCGCGCAACCGATCCAGATCTCCAATAGCGGAACCGGGACCAGCCCGCTCTCCTGGACCGCCACGGCGAGCGATTCCTGGCTGAGCGTATCACCCGCATCCGGCACGGCGCCGTCGACTCTTTCCGTATCCGTGTCTCCGGCGGCTCTGAGCGCGGGCACGTACAATGGCGCGATTCAGATCTCGGCTGCGAGCGCGTCCAACAGCCCGGCGTCCATCCCCGTGACACTGACGGTGGCACCGGCGGCGCCGGCGGTCACTGTCACCGGCGTGGTAAATGCCGGAAGCTACCAGCCCGGCATCGCGTCGGGCACATGGATCTCCATCTTCGGGACCGACCTTTGCCAGAGCACCTATCTGTGGCAGGCCAGCGATATCGTGAACGGGGCGCTGCCCACCACTTTGCAAGGCGTGTCGGTCACCGTCAACGGCCTGCCGGCGTATGTCGATTACGTCAGCCCCACGCAAATCAACGCGCTGGCGCCCGACGATAACACGCTGGGCCCGGTTCCGGTCCAGGTGACCACGGCAGGCGCGACCAGCAACGCCGTGACCGTGCAAAAGAGCTTGTTTGCGCCAGCGTTTCTGACCTTTGACGGCACTCACGTGGCCGCGCTCCACGCGGACTACAGCCTGGTGGGAGCGCCCAACCTGCTGCCAGGCGCGGTGACCACCCCGGCCCAACCAGGGGAGACGATCCTGTTGTACGGCGTGGGATTCGGTCCGGCCGATCCGCCGCAGCCCTCGGGGCAACTGGTCACTGCGGCGGCCCCGCTGGCGAACGGCGTCCAAGTCACCATCGGGGGGCAAACAGCATCCGTGGCGTACGCCGGCCTGACGGGATCGGGCCTCTACCAGTTCAACGTGACGGTGCCGAATCTTGCCAACGGGGATGCCGCCGTGGTGGCGATCATCGGCGGCGTTGCGACGCAGACGGGAGTCGCGGTAACGGTGCAGCAGTGAGGTGCGATCGGCAGACAAGAGGAATGGGCGCGCAGCTTGCCGGAGGAAGATACCGAGGCGCTGGGCGACAGCAGCGCTGGCAAGCCGGTTCGGTGGGTTCCCGGCGAGGGCTGGGTGGAGGGGCGCGAGTGAGGCTTGGCCGCGGCGCGGAGCGATCCGGAGGTCAACGGCGACCAGCGCGTTGCGCTGGTGTGCGTGGCGCCGGTGACAGGGACCCCAGGCGAGGGGCTTCTTTATACGCCACTGGCGCCTGGCCAGAGCGGCCTCGCCAAAAGGTCCTTCGCGCTGACCGACCAACTGCGATCCATTGACAAACGGAGGATCCGGCGCGTGTTCGGCGAACTGGCGTGGGAAGAGATGGCTGGCATCGATGCGGGGGTGGCGGCCTTCCTCGGCCTTGGCGGCCGGTTTCATGGCACGGACGCGCCGCCGGTCGAGTGACGAGTGGCTCCCCAGTCTGGACGACTTTAGAACTCAAAGCCCCGCGTTGGACTGATCTGCAGCGAGCATATATTCCCTGACAAGCACTTGTGAACACTTCCCTTAACGCTGAGTGAAGCGATGTACCGCCGGTTTGCCGACAAGCCACGGATACGACCTTCCGCCACCCGTCACTGGTTCCGACCCCTCGGAGCATCCGCTCCATGACCCGCTCCATGACCCCAATCAGCGCTTCAGGCAAGGGTGATACAATCGCCAACCATGGAGCAAAGCCCGGAGAACGAGCCGTCCAGCGACGATACCACGGAGTGCGACCAACTCGAACGACTCTTACGCGGCTATATCGATAGCAAGCGCGCGCAACAACCACGCGAGCCGCGCACGTCGTCCAGCGCCTCGTTCATTTTGGCGACGATGTGAATTCCCTGGACGAGGCAACGGTAATAGTACTTCAGGTACTGATCTGATTCGTAATTACCGGCCCTTCACGTCGTATACTCTGGAGAGTGAAGTCAACGTTTATCTCAAAGCGGACCGTGTCTTCCTCCCAGCACGAGGCCTCGGCGCCCATTAAGGGAGGTGTAAGGGTCTACGCATCTCCGGTATTATTGAGTGCATTTCTTCTCTTCCTAGTGCAACCAATGCTGGCTAAAGCGATCCTGCCGTGGTTCGGTGGCGTCGCGAGTGTGTGGATCGTGGCCATGCTTTTCTTTCAGGGGATGCTGCTTGTTGGATATGGATACGCCTATTTGATCTCCCGATTCCTGTCGGCCAGGGTGCAGCCTCTTTGTCACATAGCGTTGCTGATGGGAAGCCTGATGCTGATGCCGCTTTCGCCATGGCGTGCCTGGCAAGCGGGCGCGCAGGGCGATCCGCCCATGCAGATCCTGCGGATTCTCTTTTTGTCAGTCGGGCTTCCGTACTTCCTTCTGTCAAGCACCAGCCCACTGATTCAGGCCTGGTACGCGCAGGCACAGCGCGTTGCGTTCCCGTACCGATTGTTCGCACTGTCGAACTTGGGGAGCCTGACGGCACTGCTGGCTTACCCGGTTGCCATGGAGCCGTTCCTTACCACGCGGCACCAGACGGTGGTGTGGTCGATGCTGTATGGAGTGTTCGTACTTCTATGTACCGCCACAGCGGTGCGGTTCTTGCGCTCGCGCTCCCCAGCATCCGATTCGGCTGGCAAGGTAACGAAACAGCCCACAACCGCGCCAGGCAGGCGCGACTATCTGCTATGGGGAGCCTTCGCCGCTTGCGGCTCCGCTCTTCTGATCACGGTGATGAATCACTTGTGCCAGAACCTGGTGCCGATCCCGCTTCTCTGGGTGCTACCGTTAGCTACGTACCTGCTGACGTTCATTCTATGCTTTGACCGTCAGGGCTGGTACAGACCGGCTCTGGTTCGCTGGCTCCTGCCGATAGCGCTGGGCGCCATGATGTACGGGGTGTTTGATCCGGTCTTGCTACAGGCCGGAGCGATGTCCCAGATTCTGCTTTACCTGGGATGTCTGTTTGTTGGATGCTTGTTCTGTCATGGTGAACTCGCCCGGCGCAAGCCCCACTCGGTCTATCTCACGTCTTTCTACCTGATGATAGCCCTTGGTGGCGCCATGGCATCGATTGTGATCGGACTGGTCGCCCCGCGAGTGTCTACGTGGCAGGTAGAATTCCCTGAGACAATCGTGGGTTGTGGCATCCTGGGGCTTTCAGTTCTCTATCCGAAGTGCTGGACACGCAGAGCGATCGTGGTTGCGTTGGCTGTGGTGCTCGTCTTGCTAGGAGCGGGGCTGATTCGCGGGAAGAGAAAGGGAGTGATCCTGCAAGCACGCAGTTTCTACGGCGCGCTCACCGTGACCGAAGGAAATGAGGATCTCGAGGATCACCGTTATATGCTGCGAACCCTCTTTCACGGATGGATCAGGCATGGGACGCAGCTTGTGGGGCCGCAACTCGAGACCTACCCGACGTCCTATTATGGGCCTAAATCGGGTGTCGGTCTGCTCCTGAGCACCCCGCGTAATTCCTGGAACGTGGGTATTGTAGGGCTGGGTGCCGGGACCTTAGCGGCTTACGGAAAGCGGCTCGACGAGTTCACGTTTTATGAGATCGACCCGCTGGTTTCCCGGGTGGCAAATAGCAAATTCAGCTTTCTCAAGTTGAGCCTGGCGACCGTGAAAATCGTGATTGGCGATGGCCGCCTCTCTCTGGAAAAGGAGCCGCCCCAGAAGTTCGACCTGCTCGTAATCGACGCATTCTCGGGTGACGCCATTCCGACTCACCTTCTAACTCGGGAAGCCTTCGAGTTGTACTTTTCAAAACTCAAGGCCGGCGGCGCGATCGCAGTCCACATCTCGAATCGGTATGTCGATCTGATGCCGGTGCTGGCCGAGGTTTCCGCCACCCTCGACAAGCCGGCCATACTGGTGAAGAGTTACCTGAACGATACCTCCGCCGCGTTAGCGTCCGACTGGGTGCTGGTGGCCAACAACCTTGTCGCGTTCCGCGACATGCCGCGGGCATCCTGGAATGCGCTACCTCGTTCTCCAGGATTCGAGGTATGGACCGACGACTACAGTAACGTCCTGCAGTTGCTAAAGTAAGGATTTCGGGCTCGTCAATCTCGGACGACTTCGAGCCTATCTAACCCACAGATTCCCCGGGGAGGCCTCTATCTGTCCGTGAGTGTCGCCATTGGGGGCGTCAGCCGGCGGTCCCTCATCACGAAACGCCTCACCAAGAAGGTAGCTGCAATGCCGGTCTACGATTTGCGGGGCACGCCCCCGGCGCAATCGGCCGAAACCGACTTGGTGTGCGAGCTGGAACTTACGGTGGTGGTGTTCGAGGGCGTGAGTGCCACGCCGCCAGCTCAAACTCCTCGTCGACAAAGCCACCTGGAAAACCGGGGAGTTAGAAACCACCCTCCCAGCGCCATTCCAACAACTGCGACTCTCGAACCACGGAAGCAACACAGAACAAACGGGGAACGACGATGGTGGGCCCAAAATGAAGACTGCCTCCCCACGCTGGACTCGAACCTTGCCGGGAGAGGGAGACGGTTCAGCCCACTAGACGAAGGAGCCTATACTTCCAGTATGCGCCCTTTTGTTTTTTTGCCCTCGCTGGTGGCCGCCGGACTGGTATGGATGGCCGCTGCCTCCGCACAGACGATCACGGTGAGCTTTCCGGCCTCGCGCTCCGATAAGGCTTTGGACGGCCGGCTGCTGCTGTTGCTCTCAAACGATCCGAGCGCCGAGCCGCGTATGCAGATCGACGATACGGCGAAGTCGCAGATGGTCTTCGGCGTCACCGTGGACGGATGGAAACCGGGCGAGCCCCTCACCATCGGCGACAACGCGCAGGGCTATCCGCGGGCGAAGTTGAGC
>JBAWDI010000088.1:0-15961 GCA_049590695.1 Bryobacteraceae bacterium | reverse complement strand
GCGGTGGCGCCGGTGCGCAACGACCGTCCGCCCGCGGCCAGTCCGGTAGCCCGGCCCGCCGCGCAGCCACAAGCCGAACAGCCAAAGCCCGCCGCGAAGAAACCCGCCAAGAAGACGGAAAAGAAGGAAGGGCCGAAAGATATCCGCTGACAATACCCAGCCGAGTCATATAATTTACTTGGAGGTGCCTATGAAAGTTCTGCTTGCGCTCAGTGTCGCTCTGTGTGCCCCTGCATTGCTGGCGGCGCAGAGCCCGAACTCGCCGGCTCACCAGCGCATCGTCAAAGAGGTCCGGCACGAACTGGTGATGCTGCCCTACCTGGGTGTGTTCGATAACCTCGAGTACAAAGTCGACGGCAGCACCGTCACACTGGTGGGACAGGTGACGCGTCCCACGCTGAAGAGCGATGCCGAGAGCGTCGTGAAGAACGTCGAAGGGGTGGAGAAGGTCGTCAACCAGATCGAGGTGCTGCCTCTTTCGCCCGACGACGACCGCATACGGCGCGCCACCTACATGGCCCTGGTGCGAAACCAGCAACTGAGCCGGTATTTCATGCAGGCCGTCGCGCCCATCCGCATCATCGTGAAGAACGGCAATATCACCTTGGAAGGCGTAGTCGACAACCAGGGCGACTCCGAGATGGCCAACATTACCGCCAAGGGTGTGCCGGGCGCGTTCAGCGTGACGAATCACCTGCGCGTGGAGAAATAGCCCCTACTGCACCTTGGCCTTTTGGCTGAACGGCGGCTCCTTTCCCGAGTGCACGGCGTAGAGCCGCCGGTGCGTGGTCTTCATGGCCTCGATCAGCTCGCGGTAAGGCCGGTCGGTCACATCCACCAAGCCGATGTTGTAGTTTTCGCCATCCATGCGGCCGGTGACCGATTCGTCGGCCCAGGTGAACCAGCTTGCGCCGATGAACGCGGGGAAGGCCGCCGCCTGCTCGACATAATAACGGTACGCCACGCCGCGCTCCTGCTGGTTGGCCGCCTGCACCAGACCGGCCGCGAGGCCCCGCCCCGGTGTGCCAATGTGGAACTCGCCTATCATGATGGGCAGCCCGGTCTGCTGGTACACCTGCGCCAGCACTTCCGGATTCACGGCATCGGCATACACGTTCATGCTGTAGACGTCGAAGCTGCGGGAGGCCCGAACGATCTCCGGCACGGGCACTCCGCTGCCGAATCGCAAGCCCAAATTCAGGTGATGGGGGTCGTGCTTGCGAATGGCCGCGTTGACCACCTCGAGGAACTTCGAGAAAGCGCGGTAGACGAACTCCTTGCGGCGTTCCGGAGTATCGCCTTCGGCGAGGAATGCCTTGGCTTCCCGCTGAATGGCGCTGGGCGGACGCTCGAGAATGGTATCGACCACCAGCGACTCCCTCCCCGGCCAGGGCGGCTCGTTGCCGATGAAGTATCCCAACAGGTAGGGATCGTCTTTGCGCGGCGCGCACTGTTCGGCGGCCACCTTGTCGGCCACCTGGACGAACTCCGGCGCGTACACGTCGGGCATGCCCATGTAGCCGGTTTCCACGCCCCAGCCGCGCAGAAACACGATATAGGCTTTCTTGTGCGTGTCCCACAGGCGCGCGTCGCTCCAGTTGCCGATGGTGTTGATGCCCCAGTCGCTCAGGCGCCGGATGGCGAAATCGACCCACTTCGCGTCCCAGCCGGGGCCGAACCGCCGGAGCATATTCCACGCACTGAAACCGCCGCCAGCGGGGGGCAGCGCGGCGTAGTAGCTCTCGCGGCCCGCGGTGCGCGTCTCGGCTCCGCCGCCTCGCATTCCATTGGAGCTGACGGAGAAGAAGAGGTGCCCGTCGGGATCGACGAACCACCACTTGCCATCTACTTGCTCGACGCGGAAGAAGCCGGTCGCCTTGGCTTTGGTGCCCAGGTAACCGCCGTAGCGGCAATAGTTGAAGTCGCCGGGGCCGAGATCCTTTTCCTCTTGCGCCCACTCGGTCTTCAACTGCGCCAGGCTCTTGATCTTGCCGGGCCAGTCGGCGAGAATCCACTGTCCGAACTCATCCACCACCGGCTTGGGCTCGAGGATCTCCGAGCCGGGGTCCTGCTTGGCGAGCCGCACCGACCGTATCTGGAGCGTTGGCTTGCCGACCGGATTTTCCATGGTGAAGCCCAAGGCCTGGACCGCGCTGACCGGGCCGTACGGGCCGCGCACGCCCATCCAGAACGAGTTGCGGAATTTGTTTCCCAGCGACGCCAGGTCGAAGCCTTCGCGATCGGGCCGCTGGAAATATTTGAGTGGGATGGCGGCGCGGACCCACGCGCCCCCGCCATAAACTTGCAGCCGCATGTTGCGCGCGCCGTCGGCGGTGTAGACTCTGAGGCCCATTCGTTGCGGAGAAGACGCGTTCAATTCCAGGACCAGGTAGTCGTAGCCCGACCAGTCGGATGGCAGATCGGGGTTCAGCTCTTTCAGCGTCCACTTGTGCTCGGAAACTTCGCCCTGGAAAACCACCGGCTGGGTTTCGGCCGCGGCGGTGGCAAGACCGGCGGTGAGCAAAACGAGCGAGGCGATTACGGTTCGATACATGGCGGACCTCCCGGGATCAGCGCGGGTACTCCCACATGGTAGTCCAGCGCGCGGGAATCCAGGAGCACGAACCGCACCTTCTGGGCGATGCCGTGGCTGTGGAAACGGCGCGCGCCGGAGATTAGCGGCATTCCTTCGAAGAGAACTGCCCCGCAGCGACCGACTGACAGCTCTGCGGCGCCTCTAAGGAGCAGCGGCAGCGGCGACGGTAGCCACTGCGAAGGCCCTGCGGACCACCTGCTGAATTCGCTCGGGTATGTCGCTTGCCGCTTTCTGGCGAAAGTGATCCAGGGCTGCGAGTGCCTTGCCCTTCCGATCTCCTTCGCTCCTTGAGACACCAGAGGCTCCCTCGAAGTCAGGAAAGAACGTTTCAACTACGCCGAGGCCATCCTTGACCGCGTCCTCGATCTCCTCATTCAGTTTGAAAGTCCGCCGCTTCTCGGCGAGCCTCTCCACAGACCAGCCTGGCGGCACTGGGTCTGGTATCGGATCAACATCATGGATCACGACATAGGGGATACCAAAGGCATTCGCGACAGCGATATAGAGTTTCAGGTTGTGCTTGGAGCCACAATCAATGACGGAGACCTCGCTGTCGAAACACCCAAGCTTCTCTGCGAGGAATGGCAAAACAGTTCTCTCTGTCTCGCCCTCTGCGAAGACGGCCCGCTTCGCAAAGAACATCTCCCCCCGGTCAGGGTTGATCCAGTGCGCCATGTGGAAACGGAGCTTTCGTTCGGCCGTTGTGCTCTCCTCGAAGAGGTCCTCAATGCACTGTCTCACGACCGTTCCTGTCTCTGGGCTCGGCTTCGTCACCAGTGCTATTTCCTTGTAACGGTCGAGATCCAAGAAGTGCGTCGAGTGCGTGCAGACGAAAGCCTGGTGTTCAGGTGCTGCCGAGACTTCTTGGACAGCACGGGCCAGTCTGCGCTGTGCGTGGGGGTGGAGGAACAATTCAGGTTCCTCCATCGCGAAGACCACGGAATCGGAAGAAGCACGAGGGCTGGTCGAGGGGGGCGCCCCTGCCGGCAATCGGAGAGCATTTGCCCAGGCTCGAACAAGCGCAAATATTACGGCGCGCTGAAGGCCGTGACCCTTCTGCTCCGCCAAGGTCCTGACACCGTCGTCTAGATGGAGATTCGTGCCTAGTTCGAAGATCTTCTCAACGAGCGGCGGCACGACCTCAATCTCGACGTTCACGCACCATTCGGACAATTCGGATCGCAGGTTCTCCTCCAAGGCCAGCAGCGGAGCAGGTCTCTCACCGGGGGGATCAGATCGGTTCAAGGATTTAACTAGCCGATCCAACTCTTCCTTAAGCTGCCTGAAGCGTGGGTCTCTATCGGCCATATCCCGCATAGCTCGGTTCAGCAACTTGCCGAAGACCGTCGTGCTCTTGACCTTTGTCTCGTCCGCTAGGTCACGCACCGCAGGAATCATATAGAAGTCGGGCAGAACGCCGCCGCCGATGTTCTTCTGCCCCAGAAATGGAGCCGATTCGAGTGATTCCTGAAAGCACAGCTCGGCGCGGTGCTGCTCAATATAGGACTGCTGGGCCTGTACAATTTGGTCCTGTGTGATCCGGCCAGCGCTTGGAGCCAGGTCCTTCAGCGGCGTCTTGCTCACGTCGTCGCGATTTGTGAACTGCTTTGCATTGTCCGCTCGCAGCCATTCGTCTTCCGGTTCCTGTACCCAACCGTTGTAGCCGATCTCAATGTCCCCTGGGCCGATCAGCCGAGCAGATTTGCGAACGTGAAAGGTGCCGTCGTCACGGATGTACTTCTTGAACGTGATCCTCTCTTGCTCTGTCAGGGCCTCGAACGTCACTTCAACCCAGAGCTGGTCATCATCCCCCCGGAAGACAAAGAAATCACTCTCCAAGGCTTTTACCGAAGTCGAAAGTACAAACTCGATTGCAAGGAGAATATTGGATTTTCCGTGGTTGTTCGGTCCGAGCATTACGACCAGCGGCTCGCACTTCATCTTTAGGTGGCGAATACTTCGATAATTGTGTATTTCCAATTCTCGGATTTTCATATCTGCTGGCTACATATTGTACGACTTGTGCGACCCGTGAGCGGTGTCCGGCTTGCGGGAATGCTCCCCGCGCGCGGGCAGCACCGCTCGGCTTGGTGTATGCCAACACTCAAAACCCGCCATCCCCAACGAAAACCAAAGAACCCTCCCTTTTTGCGTCGCGCACCCCACCTACACCGCCGGACCCTCACAGGCGGATGAGGTTCAGCTCCAGGATGTCCGGATTGGCAGTGCGGACCAGTTGAAGAGTGGCCTCCGGGGGGATGGCTTCGAGGTTCAGCCGGGCAACGGCCGCCTCGGCGCCTTCGAAGACCACATTCTCCATTTCCTGAACGTTGATCTTCGCGGCACTGATAGCATCGAGTACGGATGCCAGCACGCCCGGCCGGTCGAGATGCCGCACCACCAGCGCGCAGGTGGCGGGCGTCTTGCGGGCAAGATTCACGACATTCGGCGGCTTGCCGGTCTCCTGGAATATGCGCACAATCCGCACGGCCTCCGCCGCAATGGCCTCCTGCGCCTCTTCGGTGGACGCGCCGATGTGGTGAGTGCCGTAGACGGCCGGCGACTGTGCGACCCAGCTTGTGAACTCGCCCGTCCCGCCGGCCGGCTCTTCGGCGAAGACATCCAGACCGGCGCGAATGCCCTTATCCCGAATGGCGGCCTTGAGCGCTTCCTCGTCGACGATTTCGCCGCGAGCCGTGTTGATGAAGCAGGCGCCCTTCTTCATGGCCGCAAAAAAGCCGGCGTCGCACAGCCGGCGCGTTTCCGGCCCCAGAGCAAGATGCACGCTCACGATATCGGCCGCCGCGGCGACTTCGCGGGGCGAATCTCTCCGCTCAATGCCGAACGCTTCCGCTCTTTCCGCGCCGAGACCGCGGCTCCATGCCACCACTCGCATCCCAAAGGCTTTGGCGCGCGGTATCATCTGGCTGCCGATGCTGCCCACTCCCAGCAAGCCCAGCGTGCGGCCGTAGATCCCCCGAGCCTTGGAGAATTCGGCCTTGTTCCACTGGCCGGCGCGGAGCGAGATCACGTTGTCGGCGATGCGCCGGTCGAGCGCCAGAATCAGCGCGAACGCCAACTCCGCCACCGCCATGGAGTTCTTTCCGGGGCAATTGGAGACGTAGATGCCGCGGCGAGAGGCCGCCGCCAAGTCGATGGTATTGTAGCCGGCGCCCGCGCGGACCACCAGCTTGAGCGGTCCGGCCGCCAGCACAGGCTCGCCGACCCTGGTGGAGCGCACGATCAGGACATCCGGCTGGAACTCGGCGACCCGCGCGGCGAGCGCTTGGTCCTTCAATCCGGGTTCACAGGAAACCTCGCACCCGAGCCCGGCCAGGCCGTCCAGCCCGGACTGCTCGAACTTGTCCGCCACGAGTACTCGCATAGGCCGCCTCCGCTGTATGATTGTACATCTGTCTGGCTCTGCTTTCGGTGGCCGGCCGGCTGCCGAGGCGCGGGCGGGCCGTTCATGATGACAATTCTCCACCACGCTCGCTTCTGGCGCTCCCCGGTGGCGAGACATGGTGCAAGCCGGCTCGGTTTCCGTTAGGATCACCGTAGGTGCCTATGGTTGAGATCCGACCTTTGCAGATTGAGATCGAGCGCGAAGAGGATGGGAGATTCCTGGCCTCTGTTCCCGAGCTACCAGGCGTGATGGCCTACGGCGACACAGAGGAATCCGCTCTCCGGAAGGCGAAGGCGATCGCCCTTCAGGTACTCGCCGACATGATGGAGAGCGGCCAGGAACTGCCACAGCCCCTGCGGGTCCTGTTTGCGGCGTAAGCATTTGGAGATCCACACAAGCCAGCGCGTCTACGCGGCGCCGGCCAGATTGGGGTGGACATTAAAGAAGCAGGTCGGCTCGCACAGGAAGCTGCAAAAGCCCGGGTGGCGAAACTTCACGTTCTGCTTTCACGACAGTGAGGAAGTCGGGCCGGCAGCGCTGGCAAAGATCGCAAAGGATACCGGGCTTCGCCCGGAAGATCTCTGAGAACCAGCAGTTCCGGGCGTGATGAGGACGTCACGAGAGTGATGGGTCCCACAGAAGAGCCTTGGACTACAGGGGCGCGATATCCACTTCTCCGGGTGCGCTTGTTTCCACTACCTTGTATCCGTCAAGGGCCAGGGGACACTCGCCTGGCGGGTAGCTGAACCAAAGGCCGCTATCTGTGCGCGTCACCGCCTTTGGAAGAGACGTCTCATCCCCCTCGAACCTGCGCACCCGAAAGACCGCCTTCCTTTGGAAATCCGTCCGCGCGTACTTGAAGTCGTCGAAGTAATCCAAGTACGTCTGCAGCCGGGAGAGCCGCTGATCCCTTATGTCACGCAAAGCGGTCGAAAGGCGCCTCGCGTCCACCTCAAGTGCTCCGCCTGATGGTGCTCTTGAAGCAAGCGCGCAAGCGAGCTCATCGATCTGATCCCATCGAAGAAGGACGAACTTCGCGAGCTGTGCTTCATCCGGCAATTCGGCTTCCGGCCGTGGGCCTCCCCACCGGAAGCCGTCGAGATCCTTCAGCCGCTCTTCGATTTCAACCTGGGTAACCGTGATGACTGGATCTTTCACGTGCAAGCCGATGAGGCGGTCACGGAGCGCAGCCTTTTTCTTGCTGAACGATGGTGGCGGCACAAAAACCAGGACGTCGAAGCGCTCGCTACGGATGATCGCCGCATCGAAATAGCGGATATGGTTCGTGGCGACAAAGTAGATGATGCGTCCCTGTTTCCAGAGGTCGGCAACCTTGGGCAGCATGCTGGTAGTCAGAAACCGCCCGAATGCGTCCGAAGCACCTTCTCGCTCACGAACGAGCTCGTCCGGCTCATCGAACAGGACGACCGCCCGGTCCAGTTCCCGCAACCGAGCGAAGATCCGGTCCGCGGTGCTCTGAACGGCCTGTATTCCTTCCGCTACAAAGTGGCTAGAACGGAGCTCGATGTAGTCCCAGCCGAGCGCGGCTGCTACATACTGGGTCAGTTTCGTCTTGCCCGTTCCGGGCGGCCCAAAGAGGATCGCGGACCGAGCCTGTGTCTCCTTTATCAATTGGTCGTCGGGTTCTGATCGGTCCGCCGGGGAAGCCATGAGGACCGGATTGACAAACATCGTGATCAAGTCGGCGGCCACCGATCTGCGTCGCGTGGGCGGCAGCCAAGCGTCGCCCCGGTCCGCGATCTTCTGGAGGGGGTCGGGATGCTTGGGGAACACCGGTCTCGGCAGAGCGCGGAGCGCGTCACGGCGCGCGAGGATTCCGAGCAAACGCCGATACGCCTGGAGAAAGGAAAATACGCTGGCCGTCGCCCAACCTTCAGGGTCCGGATTCGCCGGTCGGTGGCCCGAGCACCACGCGGTGGTGCCTGAGGCGTTGTCTCGAACCTGCGTCGTCTCAGCGTACTTTCGGAGATCGCGCAGCCGGCCGATAAACCCACGGACGAGGTCTTCGAGGAACTCTTCCTGTTCGAACTTCTTGAGCAGGGCCTTCAAGAGGCACGTAAAGCTCTCATAGACGTAACAATACGCGTTCCCGACATTCTTGTAGACGAAGAGGGGGCGGTAATGCCGCCACACACCAACTGGCTGTTGGGTCTTTCCGAGCGCCTCGAATGCCTTTCGGACCAGGTCCTGGGCTCGCAGATTTGAGGAGAGATCGACTTCGAACCTCATGAAAGTCGTGAGCGCCCATGTCAACTGGTCCGAGTCGAGCGCCGCGCTGTCAGCCCAGTGGAGCGCGATCTCGTCAGCAAGCTTCTCCCTTGCCCATAGGCGCATGCTGTGCTCGACGCGTTCGAGATTTGACCCAATAACACCCTCGGCCCGAGTTGACGCGAGCCGGCTGCGGACGGCGTCCAACACGACGAGGGCCCAGTATGTGTGATAGGCATTCTCGGGGAACCACTTTGGTTCGTGCGGCTCGGGGTCCAGGGTCTTCTCGCCGACCGCGAAGCGCTTGGGATCATCCTTCAGCTGCTCGTAAATGGAGGCGACCAAGCTGGAGTGTCTTTCCGACCATTCGGCATTACACCGCAAAAAGAGCGGGAGGGCGCGGGCAGCACAGTAGATCGGTGCAGAATCCTCCGAAACCCACTCTTCGCGGTTGAGCGCCCCCGAGTAGAAGGCTTGCCTTAAGCCGTCAAGTGCCTGTTCTCTGGATGCCCCGCCTTCCGGCCAGATCGCTTGATGGCAGTCCTCCAGGGATTCGATACACGTTGCGGTTGTTGTCAGATGATGGACAATGTCGTCGCTTGGCTCAGACTCGCCACGCAACACGTGGAAGCTGGGCCCATCCTTGAACTTGAATGCCAGCACGCTCGGCACGTGCTTGCGGCACATCTCCTTTACGCTGCGGCGTTCTTCGGCGAGCGCTTCAAAATCCATTGGCGATTATCGCGAGCCCACGAACCTCGTGAGATTAACCTCCTCTTTTTCCCGCACCGCAGAGCCAAGATCAAGGCCGAGGATGTTGGCCATGTGGATGGTATAGAGGAATACATCGGCTAGTTCGTGCGCCTCAGAAACGCTTTGCGACGCGCCGTGTCGGATAAGCTTCTCACGCTTCCGCAGGGCTCGTGCCAGCTCGCCAACCTCCTCAACCATCAGCAGCAAGCAGTTTTGAGCTGTCTCGCGCTCGTACCCGCGCTGAGAGGCGACGCGCTTGTAATATCGCTGGAAAGCTCGAACGTTCGGCGCAGGAATAGGGAGCTTGTTCCCGACCACCAGATCAACAACTTCCTTCGGTGACGACACGCGATGGACGAATGATTTTATGGTGATGTCTGATACATCGTTCCGGCAGAAGACTGGTATGCCCTGCGCGTGAGCGAAACCGACCTCGAGAGCTGCGCTTAACCCCACGTAGCCAGCAGGCGCGTACACCCACACGAACGTCGCCTTCTGGATGGCGTTTAGGTGCTTCAGTTCGATACGCTCCGGCGTTTCCGTCTCCTCCCCTTTCATGAACACGAACCCGTCGGCTTCGTGAATCGGCGCGACTTCCGTAGGAGACAAAACAGAGCAGCCAACGTCCAACAATTCTTCGTACGCCCGTTTCAGGCCCTCGGTGTCCTGTCGAAAGGACCCACAGAGAACAACCTCACAGCCGGGAACGCGGGGCCTATTGATCGCTGTGTTATCGGTGAGAATGGTGGCGGGAGCTTCGGCCGGAAAGTCAATCGACGGCAAGGCATCCCCGCTCGGGAAGAGCAGGATTTGCGCGGGGGATGTAGCGGCCCTTCTTGGCATGGAATGCGGCTCCTGAAATGACCAATTATATGAGCCGCACACCGTCATCGAAGTCCTGGGTGGCTTCCGCGGTGTGAACTTCCTGTGGGAAACCGTGTAGAAATCTTGTGTATCAGCTTCGCAAGCGGCTTCAACTGCAACTATTCCACAAGTTTTTTTGAGGGGCTGCATACCCGCTACTATCTTGGCACATTGCAGCGATTGATCATAGCGGATGTCGGACAGCCGTGATGCGGGCGGTCCGCGCCTGCTTGGAAAGCGATTCCTCCCGTGACACGCCGTTCACGACAGAAGCGTTGCCCGGAGCGCGCGGCGCGGGGCGTTGTCCTTCGTTCGCCGCTCGGTCGGCTGGCTCTCCAGGGCACTGCTGCCGAGCGGACCCCGGCGGGGTCTTTGACTGTGCTGGGCGCGCGGATCTTTCGATTGACCTCGACCGCGAAAGAGACGGCAAGTGGATCGCCGGAGCTCTTGACAGACTCTATCCGGGGGGATCCGGGATCGAGAGCTTGCGACAGATTCTCTTTGCAAGGAGGTTAGCGACTTCTCCAGGGCGGGGAATGGCTTCAGCGTGGCCGGTCTGAGGATTCTCCCAAAGCGTGTGTTCCGCGCCCTCCCTCCGCAACACGCAGCCATGCTGGCGGAGGTGCCGGAGCAGTCCCTCGCGCTTCATCCGACCACTACGAGTTCCTGCCTGGCGTCGGCAGGCAGAGCGCGCAAGGATTCCTCTCGTCTGTGCTCGAGAATCAGGGCAATGGCCTGGCGAAGGTTCGCCAGACATTCCTCGCGCGTTTTTCCCTGCCCATTGGCGCCAGGCACTTCAGCGCAGTAGGCGACATACCATGAGCCGTCTCGCTCGACGATCGCCGTGAATTCGTTGCGCATTTCTCTATTCTACCGCTGCGGAGGCGCAGCCGGATCTGCTTTGGTCCGGGGTCGGCTTGGCCGGTTCATCCGGAGGCGCCCGCGACGGTGGCTGGGCGGAATGGGGGTTGCGCAACCTGTCCCCGAAAGCCCGAAACCCACCGCGCTGGCCTTTGGTCACTTCCCGAACAGTGTTTCGAGATCGCGTCTTCCATGCACTACGCGGAGAATCAGAACGTCTTGACCATCGACACAGTAGACGATGACGTACTCACCCACGCAGGCGCTGCGCGACCCGGCGCCGAAATCTTCGTCGTGGGCTCGCCCAACATAGGGGAAGTTGGCCAGAAGAAAGAAACGGCCGGTGATCGCGTCAATCAGGCGAGTGGCAACATCCATGCTGCCGCTCTCTTTGGCGACGTAAAGCCAGATGCCGTCGAGATCGGTTCGGCCTGTGGCGCTACCCGGTGAGCCATCAGGAAGCGTCGGCCAACTTGGCGATCAGGCGGGCGCGTCCGCGATCCCGCACTTCAGCGGCGAGTTCCCGCATGGACTCCCGAGTGATAACGCGGCCGTCACCGCGGGCCAGGGAAGCCCGGGCGTCATCAAGGGTCGCCAGAAGCTCTACGCGCCTGCGCTCGCGTTCTTCCCACAGCGCAAGTGCCTCCTGTATCGCCTCTTCCTCGCTGTGCAACCGTCCGGTTTCAACGGCGAGGCGGGCGAATGCTTGCTGATCTGCCGTAAGCCGATATTCCATTGCGGCGGCTCCTACTCTCATCGTACGCCAAAAGAGGCGGCAAAAAAGGTTCGCGATTTCCCCATGGCGGGGAACGGCTTCAGCGTGGCCGGTCTGGGGGTTGTCCCAAAGCGTGTGTTCCGCGAGCCATGCCGGCGGAGGCGCCGGAGCAGTCCCTCGCGCTTCATCCGACCAGTACGAGTTCCTGGCTGGCATCGGGAGGCAGAGCACGCAGGGACTCATCTCGTCTGTGCTCAAGAATCAGGGCAATCGCCTGGCGAAGGTTCGCCAGACATTCCTCGCGCGTCCTGCCCTGCCCATTGGCACCGGTTACTTCGGCGCAGTAGGCGACATACCATGTGCCCTCGCGCTCGATGATCGCCGTGAATTCGTTGCGCATTTCTTTATTCTACGGCCGGGGAGACAGTGGCGGGGCGAAATCGGGGGTTGCGTAGCCTGTCACCGAAACTTCTTGGCGGCGACGGATTTTGCGACCAGCGACGCTAACACCGCTTGGTCTACGTCGGCGAGTCTCTTGATGTACAGGCAGCCCTTGCCGGTGGTGTGCTTGCCGAGCAGTTCGCTGGAACTGGTCACGCCATAGAGAACGAGTGCGGGCTTACGCGGCGAAAAACCGATCAGCGGCGTATCGCCCTCGCGGCCGCTCTCGTACTTGTAGTGGTGGCTGCCGAAGCCGATGATCGAAGGACCCCACATCTTCGGTTTTTCGCCCGTCGCGGCCTGCATCAACTTGACGAGCGCCTTGGCGTCCGCGCGCTTGGCCTCGTCCGGGAGCGCATCGATAAATGCCGCGACGCTTACTTCGGTTGGCTTGGTCTTGTTGTCCGCCATGGCTCACCCCAGTCTCGTCGGCAGTTCCAGCATCGGGCCCATCCACTGCAACTCGCGCTCGATGTCCCGGTGGAGCAGGTACTTGCGCCGAACGGCTTCGATCTTCTCGCCGCGGATATCGATCTTCGCCAGGTCGTACTGGCCTACGCCGAACTCGGCGCAGTAGCGCAGGTAGCCCATCCAGTCGGGGTTGATGCCCATGGTTTCGACGCCTACGCGGTCGGCGGCCACGTAGTCGGTGGAGGCGATGGCGAGACGCGAGGGGACCGGCGTTCCGGAGCTGGGGCCATTGCCTTCCATGCCCTCGTAGCCGTCGATCACCGCCGCGCCCAGGAACGGCTGCATGATTTGTTGTGTGACGAAGATGTTGTAGTGGGTCTGGCGCAGGCCGTTATGGGTCTTGCGCTTGTCGTTCCAGGGTTTCTCGCCGGGCACGCTGTGCAGCGGCGCGCCTAGCGCCATGTTCTTGATGGAAAGCGTCGCCACCATGACGTTATGCGTCTTGAGCATGGCCGCGCAGATGACATAAGCGTCGGGGTCGAACAGGCGCGCCGCCAGGCGGGTGGATACGGCGTGCAGATCGTAGTCGATCAAGGGGATGGCCTTGTATTTGGCCTCGCGATTCAAGTCGATCAACTGCACCTTTTGCGAGCGCCGCTCGGTGGCCAGGCGGTTGTAGCCGAACTCCTCGAAGCCGTGCAGGGTGTCGCCGGCCGAGGATTCGGCGACGATGACGGGGCCTTTGAAGCGCGGTTCCAGGTAATCCAGAATGCCGTGGATGGCGTCCACGTGCGTCGCCGCCAGTTGGTTGACGGTGGAGACGTTGTTGACTTTGACGACCACGTATTTCTTGCGCTTCAGGCCCGGCCGGACCTGGTCGTCGATGGCGGTGAGCACCTGCGCGATGTTCTTGCGGCGGCTTTCCCCTTTGACCAGGGCCACGGTGGAATTCCGCTCGGGGGCGGAAATCTGAGCGGCCAGCGGTCGAAGCGCTGGCGCCAGGGCGGTCAACTGCAAAATCGTTCGGCGTGAAAAAGTAGCTGGCACTTGGACAGCCTCCCCATCTAGAATAGGATTTTAGCACCTCATCTGAGCACAGGAGATGTTTGCATGTTAAAGACGATTTGCGCGGCCGGGCTGCTGGCTTGCGGCTTGGCGGCCGCCGCCGGCACGCCCCCCGTTCCCAGTTGCACGCTGGTGCCGGGCTGGACGCAGAAGGGCGATGCCCGAAGCTATGTGGGCGACAACCTGTTCGAATACATGGATGGCAACGCGGAAGGCTACCTGATTTATGGCTTCCAGTCGATGCATGGTGTCTCTTGCACCAAGGGCACCGAGGAACTGGTGATCGATATTTCCGATTTTGGAGAACCCGATCTCTCGTACGGCATGTTCACGGCCAACCGGGATCTGCGGGAACCCATGGCGAAGCTCGGGGCGGGCGGCCAGATCGTGCCGCGGCGAGCCATTTTCACGAAGGGCCAGTATTACGTCGAAATCGCGGCCAGCCCGGAAGGCGACCATACGGCGACTCTGAAGGAGTGGATGGCGGCGTTTGAGAAGATCGTGCCGGGCAGCACGTCTCCGCCCGTGGCTCTCTCCTGGTTCCCGGCTGAGAAGCAGCAAACCCTTCGCCTGGTGCCGGAGAGCGTGCTCGGAATCCGGTTGCTGAAACGCGGCTATGCCGCTCAGTACGATTACGGCAAGGCGTTCGTGGTGACGGAAGCAACCCCGGAGTCGGCGGGCGCGCTGCTGGTGAAACTGCGGGCGCGGTACACGGACACCACGGCGGCCAAGGTGGGCGACGAGGCTTTCCAGGCCAATGACAAGTACCTGGGCAGGCTGTGCTACTTCCGCAAGGGACGTTATATCGGTGGATACGCCAACGTAGCCGACGGCCAGGACCCGGTAGCGTTGTCGGTGGCCCTGGCGGCGAAGCTGCCGTGAGGCGAGGTTCCGCGACGGTTTTAGCCGCATTGCTGCTGGCGCTCTGCGTCAACGCCCAGGAAAAGCCCTGGCCCGATCCGGCGTTCCCGTTTGGCGCGGTGTATTTCCGCAAGTCGAACCCGCCCGAACAGGATTGGGAACGCGACCACAAGACCGCCGCGCAGTTGGGCGTCAACATTTTCCGTCACTGGTTCATGTGGGCCTCCATCGAGAACTCGCCGGGCCACTACGACTGGCGCGACTACGACCGCATGGTGGAACTGGAAGCCCGGGACCACATCAAGGTGGTCATTGCCGAAATCACCACCGGCGCGCCCGAGTGGATGTGGGACAAGTACCCGCAAGCGCGCCACATCGCGAGCGACGGTTCCGAGGGCTATCCCGTGGTGAGTGGCAGTAGCGCCACCGGCAGTGCGCCCCTGTGTCTGGATAACGAAGATGTCCGTGGCCAGGCCGAGAAGTTCCTGACGGCGCTGGTGGAGCGCTATCGCGACAATCCCACCACGTTGGGCTACGACGTGTGGAACGAGGGGGGCGTGCAGCAATGCTATTGCCCGGCCACTCAAGCCAAGTTCCGCGAGTGGCTGAAGGCCAAGTACGGCAGTGTCGAAGCCCTCGGCCGCGCCTGGCACCGTTACAGCTTGGGCGACTGGGAATCGGTTCACCCGCCACACAGCAGTACCGGCTACCCCGACTCGCTCGACTGGCTGGCGTTTTGCCGCGATGACGCCATTCGCCTGCTGCGCTGGCGCACGGATCTGATTCGCCGGCTCGACAAGCGGAACAAGATCACCGCGCACGGCACCGGCGCACTCACCGAGATCGAGTGGCGCACGGCGGCGGACGTGGATTCGTATGGCTACACGTGGGTGGCTTCGCGCCATGGCAACGATCCCTGGATGCAGTTTCAGGCCGTGGACCTGGTGCGCGGCGCCTCGCGCGGCAAGCCCTTCTGGCACGCGGAAGCTACCGGCGGGCCGCTGTGGATGCAGCCGCAGGTGATCGGCCGCCCCTTGGAAGATGGTCGCAGCTCGGACGCAGAGGATGTTCGTGTCTGGAGCCTGATCGATATGGCCGCCGGCGCCACCGGCATCCTGTTCACGCGCTGGCGCCCGTTGCTCGACGGCCCGTTATTCGGAGCGTTCGGTCCCATGGGGATGGACGGCTCGGTCACGCCGCGGGCGGAAATGGCCGGCCGGCTGGCGCGCTGGACCAACGCGCACGCGGAGATTTGGAAGTCGCCTCCGGTGAAGGGCGACGTGGGCATCGTCTTCGCTCAGGAGTCCGAGGATTTCAACCGGGTGCAGAGTGGCGCGGCGGGCGCGTACACCCAATCCGTCCAGGGCGCTTACCAGGCGTTCTTCGACTCCAACATCCAGGCCGATTTCGTGAGCATCGACGACATTGGGGAATACCCTCTGATCTATCTCCCATACCCCGAGATGCTCAAGAAATCGACCGCGCAAAAGCTACGTGACTATGTCGCCAAGGGCGGCAAGTTGGTGAGCGAGGGTTGCCCTGGGTATTTCGGGGACGGTGGCACGGTTGGCTCGGTGCAGCCGAATCTCGGTCTGGACCAGTTGTTCGGCGCCCGCGAGAGTTACGTGCAATTCACTCCCGACTTGCTGACCAAGCTTACCCTGACGGTGAGGGGGAAGCAGATCGGCGGCCAGTACTTTTTGCAGGAGTACAAGCTGGCGGGTGGACACGCGGCGGGCCAGTACGCCAACGGCCACAT
>JBAWDI010000087.1:0-6278 GCA_049590695.1 Bryobacteraceae bacterium | reverse complement strand
GGTAACGGGCGGCATTGCTCGTGGGCGTCTGCCACCCCATCTGGTCGTCCCCCCAGAGCTCGTTCCCCAGTTCCCAGATGGTCTCCGGATACGCTTCGCGATGCCCGTTGGCCGCGCGATGTGCGCCCTCGGGCGTGGTCGGCGCTCCCCTGACGTACTCCACCCATTTCCTGGCTTCTTCCTTGGTGCCGCTTCCCAGGTTCATGCAGATCATCGGCTGCACCCCCGCCAGCCGGCAGAATGACATGAATTCATCGGTCCCGAACTCGTTCGACTCCATGGTCCCCCAAGCCCGATTGAGCTGCGTGCGGCGCTTGTCCAGCGGTCCCACACCGTCTTCCCAGTGATAAGTGCTCATGAAGTTGCCGCCCCAGCGCACCAGGGAAAAGTTCATCTCCTTGGTGGCCTTGAGCACCTCCGGATCGAAGTACCCTTCGACCGCGTCGGCCGGGTAGAGCCGGATCATATCGAGAGAAAATCGCTGCGGGCCGGTCATCGACACCGCGAAATCCACCAGTTCATGCGACTTCACGGCCCCGGCCGGAAGACGCAGGCGGAACGGGAGCTTGGTCCATTTCCCGCCATCCGGCACCGTGACCTCGGTGGAAGCCAGAATCTTGTCGGGATTGCCCCGGGTCCGGAAGCTCACCATCAGGCGCACCGGCCCTTCCACCGATGAAGCGAACAGCGATCCCATGTACTCCAGTTCCCGATGAACCGGCAGGTAGATGCCCTGGCGGATTCCGAGTTCCTCGGTGGTGATCGTGGGCCGCCCCTTGATCCCCTTCGCCTCCGGCTTTGGCAGGCCGATCATGTAGAGATAGCGATTGGAATTGGCCGCTCCGGCGCCGAAAATGGACTCATACCGCTTCCCGACATTTCTCAAGGTCTGCCAGGGCAGTGGCAGTCCTTCGTTCATCGACTCGGCGAAACCCCGGTCTGCAAACCGCGTACTCATCACCTGCGCGCTGGCGTGGTAGTCCTCCAGGCTCGGGTTCTCCAAAAGCTGGGCCGCCAGGCCCCCATAAATCTCGTTGCCCACGTTCTCCGTATAGATCCCGTACACCGTTCGAGGAATTTTGAACGAACTTTGTTGCCCGGCGCGGATATCGATAACCGCTTCGGGTTTGTCGGTGCGCACGTAGCTCGCGAGCGATTGCCCGGCGAGACTTCCCACGAGGAGGAAGAATGCCACCGATGCCACTCCTAACAGCCTCATACTCGTTTTCATTCGTATAACTCCTGTTCTCTGGCTCCTCGGACCGGTTGCGGCGGAGGTGCTATTCTGACCAGCATCGATTGTACACCCATCCCGCGTGTATTGGAGCCGCTTGTCTCATTCCGTCGCGAGCGATTCCCGCCGGCCCGGGTTTCGCGCCGATTCCAGCCCGCTTGAGCTAAGCTGAGATCAGATGAGAATCCTGGTCGTCGAGGACGAAAAGCGAATCGCCGACTTCCTGTGCCGCGGTTTGCAGGGCGCCGGTTATGCCGTGGATGCCGCGCCCACCGGCGCCGCGGCGCTGGATTGCACCCATTCCACGGACTACGATCTGGTCGTCCTGGACCTCATGCTGCCCGATATGGACGGCCTCCAGGTCTTGGCCAAGATCCGCAACCGCAAGGTGGGGCCGCCGGTCTTGATCCTGAGCGCCCGCGGGGGCCTCGATGACCGCGTCAAGGGCCTCGAACAGGGCGCCGACGACTACCTGGTGAAACCCTTTGCGTTTGTCGAGCTGCTGGCGCGCGTGCGGGCGCTGCTGCGGCGCGGCCAGCCGGCGCCGGAGAAGTTGCAGGTGGCAGACCTCGCGCTCGATTGCATCCGCCGCAAAGTGACGCGCGGCCCGGAAACCATCGACCTGGCGCCCAAGGAGTTCGGCATTCTGGAATACATGCTGCGGAACAAGGGACGCCCGCTGAGCCGCACCATGATCGTCGAGCACGTTTGGGACATGGATTACGACGGCCTCACCAACATCGTGGACGTCTATATCCGTCACCTCCGCAGCAAGATCGACGACCGCTTCCAGCAGAAGCTCATCCAGACCGTGCGCGGCATCGGCTACATGATCGAAGCCCCCGACAAGCCCGCGGGGGCGCCCTCTGGGCCCACCCCCGAGCAGGCGTCCGATCGGCAGGTGTGACGTGCCCCGCAATCGCGATCTGCGCCGCCTCTCCCGCGGGCTGCGTTTCCGCCTGACGGCCAGCTACGCGCTGTTTTTCGCCGTGCTGCTGATGGCGGTGGCGGGCCTCTTTCGCCAGCGCCTCTCGAGCGAGCTCGACACCCAGATTCGGGACGACCTCAACCAGCAATGGGCGGCCATGAAGGGCTACCTGCGCATCGAAAAGGATCCGGAGCTCGGGAAGTACGCGTCTAACTGGTATTACGACGACGAGGACGCGGATGAATCGGCCATCGTGCTCGACCTGCGGAAAATCTGCCTGGTCGCGGACGCCGATGGAAACCCGATCCCCAACGCCAAGACCAAGGATCCCGAAGTTTCCACGGCCTATGAGGACATCGGCATCGATCGCCCGGCGGAAATCCAGGCCATGGTGCGCGCCGCGTCGGCATCGAGCACGCCGAAAACCTTCTGGACGGAGCGGCGGAACGCCACGGGCGAGCGCTTCCTGATCCGCTCCGGCATCGTGTATAGCGAGGGGCACGTAGCGCCGTACTACGTGGCGATCGGATTGCCGCTCGCGCAAAACAACAGGATCTTGCGTCAGTTCACCCTGATCTACGTGGCGGTGTTTCCGGCGGCGCTGATCCTGGGCTCGTTGCTGGGCTGGTTCATGGCCGGGCGCGCCCTGACGCCCGTGCTGGCGGTGGCCCAGGCGGCCCAGCGGATTTCCGGTTCCAACCTCAGCCTGCGCATCCCCACACGGCAGGCCGGCGATGAGCTGGACTACCTGATTCTCACCTTCAACCGCATGATCGAGCGCCTGGAATCTTCCTTCCAGCAGATGAAGCAGTTTTCCGCGGACGTGTCGCACGAGCTGCGCACGCCCATCACGGGCATCCGCGGCCAGCTCGAAGTGGCTCTGTTCACCGCCAAGACCACCGAGCAGTACCGCGAAGCCATGTTCAACGCCCTGCAGGATATCGACCGCCTCTCCCAGATTGTGCGGGCCTTGCTGCTTCTCTCGCAGGCCGAGTCGGGTCAACTGGTGCTGCAAATATCGCGGCTGAATCTGGGCGAAGTGGTCCAGGACCTGGTGGAGCAGTTCCAGATCCCCGCTGAAGCGGCCGGAGTTCGTCTGACGGCCGATGTGCCCCCCGAGTGCCCCACGCTGGTGGACCGCGTGCAGATCGAGCGCATGATCAACAACCTGCTTTCCAACGCCATCAAGTTCACGCCCGAAGGCGGCCAGGTCCGCATGTCCCTCAAACCTTCGCCGGAACACATCGAAATGGTAGTGGAGGATACCGGCTGCGGCATCGCGCCAGAATACTTGTCGCACATCTTCGACCGCTTCTATCGCGTGCCGGGCTCGGGCGCCAAGTCCGGCGCCGAGCAGGGCCTGGGACTCGGCTTGAGCTTTGTGGCGTGGATCGTCAAAGCGCACCGCGGCAAGATCGAGGTCGAGAGCACTCCGGGCACGGGAACCCGCTTTATCATCATGCTGCCCCGCGATGGCGTCGGCGCCGACACGCTGGAGCTGGCCGGACAGCCCGCCAGCTTCTCATGATCCGGGGCGAGGCATGCCTCGCCGAAAGCGTCGGTGAAAACCGGCATGCAGTAGGGAATGAAAGAGTCCTGCAGGAAAGGAGTAGCGAACCATCCTGACCTCGAGTCTTGCGGCGCGCACGGCGAGGGGCGGGCTGAAGCGTAGATAGAGGCATCAGTGGGCTGGGTATTGCGCTTCGTCAAACGCAACTGGAGCGCCGACCTTCTGGCGAGAAGGGGAAGGCAACACGACGGCGGGCGAAGAGCGCGAGTTCGACGGGCGGCTCCACGTAGTCGTAGACCCCAGGCACGCTGAGAAACTGTATGCACGGGAACCGAGAGACCTCATCACCGACTGACGGGAAACCGAGCAGTCCGGCGGAAGAAGGCTTAGGCCGCAAGCTCCGCATGTACGGTGGGGAGGAGTTGGATGGCGCCATAGTACCGGAGAAGCTGCCGGACAACGCGAAGGAGGAACGGGCCGGAGCGGCGGAGGTGGTAGAGGGAAGAGCGTCAACCAAGGAGAACATCCAGCAGGCACACAGGCCCCTGACACAGAGCGGGAAAGGCGTGTCCCAAGGTCTGCGGGGTGTGCGAGAAGCAGCACGGGAAAGCAAGCAGGAGCGGTTCACCGCACTGCTGCACCATCTGACGGTGGATTTGCTCCGGGAAAGCTACTACGCGCTGAAGCGGCAGGCAGCGCCCGGAGTAGATGGCGTGAGGTGGGCAGAGTATGAAGACGGCCTGGAAGATCGGATACGAGATCTCCATGGCCGGGTTCACCGCGGCGCGTGCCGGGCCCAGCCCTCGCGGCGGATCTACATTCCGAAGGCGGACGGGCGGCAGCGCCCGATCGGCATCGCGGCGCTGGAGGACAAAATTGTCCAACAGGCGGTGGTGACCATCCTCAACCAGATATACGAGGAGGACTTCCGTGGATTCAGCTACGGGTTTCGGCCGGGGCGGGACCCGCACCAGGCGTTGGATGCACTGAGTGTGGGAATCGAGCGGAAGAAGGTGAACTGGATTTTGGATGCGGACACGTTTGCGTGCGTTCCGCATTCGAGGATTTTTCGATAATTTGTCGCCCGAATGGGCGCTCCAATTCCTGCAACATCGGGTCGCCGACCCACGAATGATCCGGCTGATCCAGAAATGGTTGAAGGCCGGGGTGAGCGAGGACGGCGAGTGGTCGGAGACGAAGATAGGCACTCCCCAGGGGGCGGTGGTTTCGCCCTTGATCGCGATTGTCTATCTGCATTACGTGTTCGACCTGTGGGCGGAGGTCTGGCGGAAGAAGATCGCAACCGGCGAGATGATCGTGGTGCGATGCGCGGACGATCTGGTGGTGGGTTTTGAGCACCGGCATGAAGCGAGACGGTTTCTGCAAGAGTTCGGGGAGCGTCTGGCGAAGTTCGGGCTGGAACTGCATCCGGAGAAGACGCGGCTGATCGAGTTCGGACGGTTTGCAGCACAGGACCGGAAGAAACGCGGAGAAGGGAAACCGGAGACGTTCACGTTCCTGGGGTTTACGCACATCGGCGGGAACGACAGGCGGGGGCGTTTCGCGGTGCGGCGAAAAACGGCGAAGAAGCGGCTGTCGGCCAAACTGCAGCAGGTGAAGCAGGAATTGCGCCGGCGGATGCACGAGCCGGTACCGCTGGTGGGCCAGTGGCTGCGGCGCGTGGTGATGGGATACAACCAATACCACGGGGTGCCGGGGAACTGGTCCAGTCTGAACCGTTTTCGAGGACAGATCCAGCGTTACTGGCGGCAAACGCTACGGCGGCGCAGCCAGAAGGCGCGAGTGACCTGGGACCGGCTGGAGAGGCTTTTCAACCGATGGCTACCATCGCCCAAGCTGGTGCACCCTTATCCCGGCGTTCGCTTCGACGCCAGACATCCCAATATCCGAGGTGGGAACCGTATGCGGGAAACCGCACGTCCGGTTCGATGAGGGGGTGCAGGAAACGTGCGACATCGCGGCGCGCCTGCGCCCTACTCTACCTTGCCCCCTGGCGGAGTTTGAGGCAGCGCCTCATGCGCGCGCCGCGCGCGCTACTCCCCACACCCATGCCGCACTCTGTCCCCACTACTGTTAGCCTCTCCTCGGACTGCATTCTGCTCGTTGTCTTCCGCGCCATTGTCGCCATGCTTCCATCCGCACTCTGATTGCGAGCGTTGCCGCGGGTGCCTGCTGGTGTTCTTGATTCAAGGGGTGCTGCCATCTCAGTGACGAACTGAAGGGATTCAGTTGCCTGTCTCCCGACGATCTGCCGCGAACTGGCAGTCACCCCAACTCGGCGCTTCCGCATACTTCGCTGAATCCAATCCCTCTGCAATTTCGACCCTTATGCCGCTGGCTTCGCTTGTCTTTTGGCTGCCTCGCTTGCCTTGCGGTTGTAGTGCGGATCGTAGACTTCTCCCGTCACCCACAACCGATGCAGCAATACCGCCAGCTTGCGCGCAATCGCGATTACCGTTTTCTTCCTGGTTTTCTTGCTGCCCTTCTGGCCCTTCTTGCCGCCTTTCGGATCGCGATTCTGTAGCCGAGCCATCCCCCAAGCTTTTAAGTCGCTGTCCGGCGCATCTTTCCGCAGGATGCAATGC
>JBAWDI010000086.1:0-3021 GCA_049590695.1 Bryobacteraceae bacterium | reverse complement strand
TGCCGAGTATTTCCGCCATCCCAGGATCGTTTGGGGGATCGTCCTGGGGCGCCTATGGAACCACCTCGCCGCTATCGGCGATGAGGAGGTTCTGGGATTCGTGCAGGTTCGGTGGTGGAAGCGGAGTCAGGCACCCGGCGCGCGCCCCCGACTCAGCCGCGGCCGGCCGGCGCTAGACCGCCACGGCTTCGCGCGCCGGGATACCCTCCACCCAAACCCGATCCGCCGCTTGCGTTCGCGGCTGGAAGCGAAAAAGGGGGGAGGCGAATCGCCGTCCGGACGGCTGGAATTCCATGACGTAGACCTCGTATCCAGTCCCGGTTTCGGCGTGGGAGTGGCGAAGAATCCGGCAAGAATTCAGAATCGCGCCCGGTTCAATCGTGCCGGCAGAACCGGCGGCCACGTCCCACGCGGCTAATGAACTGCTGACTGCCCGTATCACCTAAATCCCCGCTACACCGGAGTGTGCCCGACAGCGACAACTCACCCGTAAGCTTCGTTTGCCGGGGCTGAGCCCGGCTGCATGGCTCTACCTTAGCGCATAGCCAATCGAGCCGAGATGTATCTTTTGGACACTCTGTGCATTTCAAGGCTCGCAGAATCGGCGGAAGGCGGTTGGGGTGCGCGCGGGCCGGTGACCGGTGGCGAGGGGGTGCCCGCTGGGCCCGGCGCTACAGTTGGTCCTCGTACTGTTCAAAGGCGACGCGCACCAGTTGGCCCCGCGTCCGCACGCCGGTTTTTTGGAACAGGCCCTGCAAAATGGCTTTGACGTAGCTTTCGGAAATCTTCAACTGCCAGGCAATCTCCTTGTTGGAGAGTCCCTCGACCACGAAGCGCAGAACCTTGCGCTGCCGGTTGTTGAATACCGGCGGGTCGGATTGCCCGGCGGCGGCCTCGTCTTCCACGCGGGTGAAGGATCTGTCGAGCCACGTTCCGCCGGAAACCACAGTGTGGATGGCCCGGCTTAACTCCTTCAGCGGTCCCTGTTTCAGGAAGATGCCGGCGACGCCCTGCCGCAGCAGGCGCCGCGCTTCAGTGTCGCTCACCCAGGCGGTGACCACCAGCACGCGGCCTTCGAAACCGATCTGCCGCGCGGCGGGCAGGAACTGGGAGGCGCGCTCGCTGCCCAGGTCGTGATCCAGCAGCACGAGATCGAATGGGCGCTGCGCGAGCAGTTCGAGCGCCTCCCGGATGCTGGCGCAGTGCTCGATTTCGAGAAGCGATTCCTGGGTCAGAACGCGCGACACGCTTTCCCGGAAAAGAGCATGATCGTCCACCAGCAGCGCCCGGATCGGTAGCGGATTCCGCTCCATCACCCTTCCACCACGTTCTCCGCCGGCCAAAGCTCCACGGCAAAGCAACTCCCGGCATCCTCTGGTTCGTACCGCAGTCCTCCACCGTGAGACCGCAGGATGGCCCGCGAGATGTACAGGCCAAGGCCATGGGAGTGCGCGCCCGGCTGGAAGGGCCGGAACAGTTCTTCGGGATGCGCCACGCCGGGACCGCTATCGCGGAACCGGACCACCACCAGGTCTTTCTCGAGCGCCGCCGAGATGCGCAGGTCGCGGCGCTGGCAATTCTCGAGCGCCCGCTGGCTGTTGCGCGCCAGGTTCACGAACACCTGCAGGAGGCTGTGATGGTCGGCCTGGACCAACGGCAGCCCGCCGCTCACTTCCCACGCCACCTGGACGCCGGCTTCGCGCAGAGAAGGTTCGATGACGATGCGGGTCTCATCGAGCACGGTGCCCAGGTCCGCGACCACCGCTTCACGGTCGGAGGCCACACGCAAGCCGGAGGAGGCGATCTTCTCCAAGGCGCGGATGAGTGTTCCCAGCACCTGGTACTGCTCGTTCCCCGCCACTTCGCCAACAGGCTCGAGGGCGGCATGTGCCGCAGCCGCCGCCGAAGCCAGGTTGCGGATCTCGTGCGAGATGGCGCCGATGAGCACGCGCGAGGTGGCCATCATGGAATCCAGACCGGCCCCTTCGCGGTCGCGCAGGTTTTCGGAAGCGTCCCACACCACCGCGGCCAATCCGGGACCGCCCGAGGCGCGGTATGTCGAAAGCCAGACGTGCGCCAGGAAGACCTCGCCGTTGCGGCGCTGCCCTTTGCACTCGACGTTGGTGCGAATGTTAGCGCCGGAGCGGTGGCTGTGCAACATGCGGCACAGAATGGGAAGATACGGCGCGACGTCCTCGCCCTGCAGCGGCTCCTTCTCGAAGCCCAGCAGTTGCCGCGCGGATTCGTTGGCCAGCAGCACGCGTCCGGTGCGATCGAGCGTGAGAATCGCCAGCGGGCTGGTCTCGATCAGCATGCGGACCTGGAGCTCCGTCTCCTGGCGGAACCGGATTTGCTCCTCGCGTGCCGCCAGGTGCTCGGAGAGCAGCCTCCGGCGCCGGTTCAGCTCCGTGACGAAGAACCCGGTCATGGCGAACCCGGCCACCGAAACCGACAGCCTTCCGTACGATCCCGGCACCCACCGGAGAGGATTGAAGGCATGCCACAGCGCGGGCCCGACCGTCATTGAGGCCCCCTGCAAAGGATCGAAAACCTCCCTCAGATAACCGCACAGGACCGCCATGACGAGGATCTGTGCGCCATTCAGCGCCGCGGCGGACAGCAGGACGGGAACCAGGTATAAGAAGCCGATCGACGAATCGGGCGACAGCCAATCCACCCAGGCGATGAGCCCGATCTGCACAATGGCGATGGCGCATACCATGAGCCGGTTGGATTCGGCGTACGACAGAAACTTGTCGAGCCTGGTCATCTCTGCCCGACTTTCGCATACCGGGCTGGCATCCGGCAACTATCTTTCGGAGCATGGGCCCGAACCCACCGGCGGCAAAAAACGACCGCCGGCGCTACATAGGCTCTACCTTGCCCGAGAAGCTTCGGTAGGTGTAGACGAAGTAGCTGGTGGCGAGCAGCATGCCGGGAATGAACCAGATCAGCCCGACCTTGAGGCCGTAGAGGGGCGCCTCCGCGTTCGAAACCGTCAGCGACAGCGCGGCGTCGGAG
>JBAWDI010000085.1:0-3983 GCA_049590695.1 Bryobacteraceae bacterium | reverse complement strand
GGGCCCGGCGGGGTGCCCTCTGGGCCCGCCCGCGCGGGTTCTTGCGCCGGTGGAGCGCCCCCCCGGTCCGGGGTGCCCGCTGGGCCCGAGAAAACATTGGTGTACACCAGGTACCCCGCCACCAGCGTCAGCACGGCCAGGAACGCCACCTTCTTCTTGTTTTCCGTACCCAGCTTCATGACGGCGGCCCTGCCGTTTCCCGGACGAAAGTGTCCAGCTTCAGCGTCACCGTCAGAGCCTGGCCGCCCTGCTGCGGCGCCGTCTGCATGTTCTCGATAATCAGAAATCGCGGAGACTTATCCAGCAGGTTCACAAACTTCGTCAGGTCCGCATACGAGCCTTCATACCCCGCCGAGATGGACATCATCTCCAGCGTATCGCTGCCCTCGATGGCCTCCAGGTCCAGCGTGGCGGGAAGCGCCTTGATCCCCGCTTCCTTGGCGGTCCGGTTGAGCTCCTCCTGGATGGTGGAGGACATCGTGCGCCGGTCCATCACGTACTTCGCCAGGAACTGATCGCCTTCGCGCCGCGCCGTCTCCACCTTCTCCACCAGCCGCTTGCTGGTGGCTATGCGCGCCTGCAATCGCGCTAACTGGACGCGCAGCGCCTCTTGCTCGCGCCGCAGATCGTCGGCCGACCCGCCGAACGGTTTGAACGCCATCACCGCCGCCACCAGATTGGCCGCCAGCAGCGTCCCGATGGTGGCGCGCAACAGCACGCGCGGCTGCTTGATGGCCACGCCCTTCCACTTCAGTTTTCCCGCGAGCTTAAAGTTTCTGGGCATAGATCACCGTTATCCGATATCGATAGAGCGGGTCCGACTGCGTGGGCGGCAGGCTGCTGTGCTCCATCACCGAGCCGAACAGCGGCGACTCCTCCAGCGCCTTGTAAAGCTGGATCACCGGCTCCGGCGAGTCCGCTCCCACGGTCATATCCAGCATCACCTGGTTCTGCGCGTTCACCGAGGGCCGGATGGCCAGCACCTTCACGTTGTACGGAATGGTCCGCTCCAGGTCGGCGAAAATCCGCGTCCAACTGATCCCCTTGCGGTACAGCAGCGAATTCAGAAAAACGCTGCGCTCCAGCACCTCGGCGTTCTCCGGTTTCCGCAGCACGCCATCCAGCCGCCCCTGCTCCGCCGTCGCCGCGCGGATCTGCCGGTTGAGCCCATCCACATCGCTCCGGACATCGGCCAGCAGCGCGCGGTCCGTCATAATCAGCGAAATCAACACGCCCAGCGTCCCCACCAGCATCAGGCTGACCGCAATGGACGCCGCCAGCATGGCGCGGTCGCGCCGGAACGGCTGGCTGGCGAGATTGATCGGAATCTTCATCTCAATTGTTCCTGGCGATGGACCGCAAATACCCCAGCAGCCCCGCGTTATTCTCTCCCGGCGCCGCCAGCGGCGAGCGCAACGGCTCGGCGGTCACGCCCAGTGCCTCCTCAAACCGCCGCTCGGCCTCGTCCGTGCGCGCGCCGAACCCGCACAGCATTAGCTTCTCCGGCCGCCCGCCCAGGTTGTCCTCCACGTACACGCAGGTGGGCGCCAGCACCGCCTCGACATCCGCCAGTTCGGCCGACGGCAGCTCCAGGCAGCGCGCCAGCTTGAGCGCGCCTTTGTCCCGCACCAGCACCGTAAGCACGCGCCCGCTGATTTTCGCCATCACGCTCAACCCGCTCTCCGGCGCCAATTCCAGGGCCGCGATGGAAGACGTGGTGACCAAGCCCGGATTCATTCCCGCCGCGCGAAACGGCGACTCGTATCGCGCCACGATTTCCAGCGGCGCCATCACCACCACCACATCGACTTTCTTGTTGGCCGCCAGCTGCACCCAGTAGCTCATGGCCGCCGACTCCACGTCGAACGGCACGCTCCGCTTCAGCCGAAACCGGATAAGCGCCCCCTGCTCCTTGGCATCGGAAGGAAAACTATCGAAATCGAGCACTGAAATCCGCGCGCTGAAGTCCGGCAGGATGAGCGCCACGTCCTTGCGTCTCCGCGCCGCCTGGGTCCCCGCCAGCGTGCGCACCGCCGCCGAAAAGTCGTCCGGATCGATCACGTTCTCTTTCAGCGGCGAAACCGCGAGCGTACCGCTCTTGAGCGGCTGAAACTCCAGCTCCGCTCTGGCCCCGGTGCGCGCCGCGGCGATCCCCGCCTCGGAGATCTCGAACGCCATCCCCGGCGGCGGGTCCCGCAACAACGATTTGATCCGCTCCAGAATCATCAATCTCCTCTATTTCGGTGACAGGCTACGAAACCCCCAAACTCCGCCTTCTCACGGATTTGCATTTCGGGGTTTCGTAGCCTGTCACCGAAATTACGTCTCGATAAACGTCACCTTGTTGATCTCGCGCAGCGTGGTCACCCCCGCCCGCATTTTCGCCACCGCCGATTCCCGCAGGAACGTCATCCCCTCTTCCCGCGCCATGCGCTTGATTTCCGCCGTCGACCGCTTGTCCAGGATCATTTCGCGGATCCGGTCGGTCAGATCCAGCAGCTCGTGGATGGCCGTCCGTCCGCGGAACCCCGTGCCGCCGCACTCGAAGCAGCCCGGGCCTTCATACAGGGGCACGTCCCGCCACTGGTTGGGGTCGAGCCCGCTCTCCGCCAGCGCCGAGTCCGTGTGTTGCACCCGCCGTTTACAGTGCTCGCAGATCACCCTCACCAGCCGCTGCGCCAGAATGCAGTTCAGCGCCGAGACGAAGTTGTAGGGTTCCACCCCCATGTTCAGGAAGCGTCCCAACACGTCCAGCACGTTGTTGGCGTGAACGGTGGTGAACACCAGGTGCCCGGTGAGCGCCGAATTGATGGCGATTTGAGCGGTTTCCTGGTCGCGGATTTCGCCTACCATGATCTTGTCCGGGTCGTGCCGCAGAATGGACCGCAGCCCGCGCGCGAACGTGAGACCCTTCTTCTCGTTCACCGGAATCTGGGTGATGCCTTTGATCTGGTACTCCACCGGGTCTTCGATGGTGATGATCTTGTCTTCGTCGTTCTTGATCTCGCTCAGCGCCGCGTAGAGCGTGGTGGTCTTGCCCGACCCGGTCGGCCCGGTCACCAGCACCATCCCGTAGGGCTCCAGGATGTAGCGCCGGAACTTGGCCAGGTCGGAATCCATGAAGCCCACCACGTCGAGCGAGAGCTTGGCGAACTTCTCGCTCATCGATTCCTTGTCGAGCACCCTGAGCACGGCGTCCTCGCCGTGGATGGTGGGCATGATGGAAACGCGGAAATCGATCAGCCGGTTCTTGTAGCGCACGCGGAAACGCCCGTCCTGCGGCACCCTCTTCTCGGCGATATCCAGCTCGGACATCACCTTGATGCGCGAGATGATGGTGGATTGCCAGTCCTTGGCGATGGGCGGCATGGCGTAGTGCAGCACGCCGTCGATGCGGTACTTGATGGCCACTTCCTGGTCGCGCGATTCGATGTGGATATCGCTCGCCCGCCGCTCCAGGGCGTTGAAGATGGTGGTATCCACCAGCTTGATGACGGGCGCGATATCGCTGTCGGTCGAGGTCAGCTTATCGATGGAGAGCGTCTCGTCCTGATCGCCGTCCTCCAGCACCACGTCCAGCGCGAAGCCCTCGGTCACCTCTTCCAGCACGCGCTGCGACTGCTCCGTCTTCTTCAACAGCTCGGCGATCTGCGAGAGCGTCGCCACCTTGACGCGCAGTTTCTTGTTCAGCAGCAGCGTCAGCTCGTCGATCAGGTTCAGATTCTGGGGGTCGGATAGCGCGATTTCGAGCGTTCCGTTCTGCGCCTGCATGGGCACGAAGTTGTAGCGGAACATCAAATCCACGGGGATGGAGCGGAACAAATCGTGATCGATCGACGCCTCGCGCAAGTCCACGTACTCGCAGCGGTAGCGCGCCGCCATGGTCTTGGCCTGCTGCACTTCCGCCGCAGGATCCATCAACTTAACCCTATCGCTCGCCGCCATATTCCAACCCCGGAAAAGGGGTCAGACGCATTTTCCTG